>JAAYJF010000012.1 GCA_012523075.1 Clostridiales bacterium
GTCCGTATAGATTGTTTTTAATTATTAGAGCGGGTATCCCATCCTCTTTGTAACCTTGGGAAAGGTATATTTCATAAAGCAAATCGAATGCATATACAAGTATATTCCCGCTGCCCATGGCCGGATCCATAATCCTAATGCTTTCGGGGGATTGTAATTTCTCTCCTGTCACCGTTTTCAGTCTGTCCCGAACTCCGGCGGGTTGCCCCGCCTCCTCTATGTAATAATGCCAGCCCTGCCTAAGACTGCTGTCGGGATGTGTATCCAGCCACAGCCTGCCCAGCGAGTTCTCCACCATGTATTTTACTACCCATTCCGGGGTAAATAGCTGGGTTGCCGCGGGTATATCCTCCCTGGTTATTTTATTGTTTCTCCTTAGCCCCTCATAGACTCCGTCCTTCCTGGGGGATATAAAATACTGGTACAGCCATCCTGTTATCTGCACATTGTTCAGAAAATCCTCCCGTTCCAAACTCTCTGCCATATCCCGTACCACTGAGCCTTCCCCGGGGGACATATCAGGCATAAGCAGCCGTTCATAGCCCAGATTGTCAGCGAACACAAAGGGTATTATCTCCGAAAGCCCTTCGCACCACGCTAAAATATTTTGCTTGTAAATATCTCCAGCACCGCTGTTATAGAGGCTACTTCCTGTGTGTTCCTGTTCCCCAGCCGCGGCCGCATCCACGTCCCCATCCTGTGTTTGTATGTCCCACTCTATCCTTTTAGAGGGTACAAAAATCACTTCGCCGGGTGGCAAATAACCATTTGCCTCCATATACCACAGGCAGACCAAGCGTATAAACCAGATACAGGTGACTTCCTCCATCACCCGTTCAAAGCCCCGCTCCTCCACGTCCCTTCGAAGGGCAGCCACTGCAAAAGATACGGGGACGGTTCTTGTGGCTTTCGTATCCGCCGTATCCTTGGTAATACCAAAAAGGGCCGCCCTTTTGGCAACCTGCTCAATGAGGTTCTTTCTGGCCCTTAATGCGAAATTTCTAAGGTCATTTTTCCCCAATGCCATTCCCCCGTCAAATCCTGTCATCGCCTAATTACCACCTATGAACTGCCAACTGCCACCTGTTATCTGCGACCTCGCTAAATGGGTCTCCCTAAAAATTCCTTTACAATGCTGTAAATGTCTTTGTAATCATCGGTATCCGCCGTCAGTTTCTCAAGGGGACAAAGATCGGACCTGTCCTTGTTTAGTATCCCCGGCACCAGCAGGGTGGTTGAATGTATAATGCCGTTATCCGCAAGCAACCCTTTCGCATCCCTGCTCATGACCGGCGTATATACGCCCTTTACCCCTCCCAATACGCACAGCGCGGCAGCCGCCTTGCCTATAACCTTATCGGCCACGCAGCTTCCCCTCATATCCTCTCCAAGCTCTGAAAGGGTATTAAAAAGGGGCCTTATTCCCCCATCCTGTCTGCTCATTAGTATGCGACCTTGCTTAGCTATCACCAGCGAATGGCTGCTTTGTTTAAGCCTTTCCGTTGCTATCTCCAGATCTCTCATAAAGCGTTCCCCTCTCAATCATGAATACCAAAGCCGGTATCAGTACCAGCTGCAGTACAATCCCCGGCAGCCCGGTGACTATGGCTCCCTTGACATAGGCCATGGGATTTATGGCAATACCAAAGAACCTCATCATCACATAGGCGGCCATACCCAAGGCGACTCTTCCCGCCACCATCGCAGAAGTGAGGGACAGGTATATGTTCTTTTTGAATATCCTGTGCACAAGCCCCGACACAAGCCCGTATGCGCCCAACTCCATCACCATAAGCGGCAGAATGGGTGGTGATACAGGCGGCATGCCTGTAAGCAAATGGCTTATTATGGGGGCTATTATACCTACATACAAGCCTATTGCAGGGCACACCAAAAGGCCCGCCAGTATTACCGGAATGTGCATGGGCAGTATAACCGTACCTCCTATACCCGTCAGATGAAAAATCTGTGGGAGCAGTACCGCAAGAGCCAGAAAAAAAGCTCCGTGCAAATAGTGTCTGAATGGAATTTTGCGCATAGTATTACCTCCCTTGAAATTTATGCTGCTCCATTGCTTTTTACGTTTTCTGCTGTGCTGGGGAGCAGCAGCTAAAACACGCACCGTAGTACCAATGAAATACGTCTGTCTATTTAAGCTTACCTTAAAAATTGGGAAAATTCCACTAAAAAAAGAAATCTCCATAGCATGCGTCTTGTTGACTATACCATGGGAGACTTCAATTTCTTCTTAATGAACAATTTGGTTACTTCAAAACCTTCTTATATACACTCCTCTATAATGCCTTGGAACTCCTCAGCTGTTACCAGCCTTTTCTTTTCCACTCCTAATGCCTTTACACGCTCTAATACTTCCGTTACCTGTTCATCTGTAGCAGTAATGCCCAATTTATCAAGGTAATACTGTACAGAAGCCTTACCGCTTTTTTTACCTAAAACGATTTCCCCGGTCTTTCCAAAATACCTCGGGTCGGTGGCAAACATCGCCAGAGGCTGATCAACTACCAGGTTTACCCCTATTCCAGATTCCCTCGTATAGTTTCTTGTGCCGGAGAAAGGTTTATTAGGAGCTACGGGTACACCGGAGATTTTCTCCACTAGGTCACATAGCTCTCCAAGTTTATCAAGTTTGTAGGGTGTGTCCATACCCAATAGAATGTTCATTGCCATAATCAGCTCTTCCAACGCCGCATTCCCGGTCCTTTCGCCAAGACCGTTTACACAGGCATGAACTACATCGGCACCTGCTGCAATACCTGCCAGTTCTGTCGCTACCGCAAGTCCAAAGTCGTTATGCGTATGAACCTCTACAGATAAACCATTGGTGAGTTTTTTCATCTTTTTCACTAAAAACTCGATGGTCCTTGGTAATGCACAGCCCATAGTATCTACTATACCTATCGCATCCGGCGGAGAGTGCTGCATTATGCCGGAAACCAGGTTCTCCAAGTCACTCTCCCTTGCCCTTGTGGTATCATAGGGAAAATACACTGCCTTTAATCCCAGGCTTCGGGCGTGATTGATACAGTCCATGCTCTTTTCCAGGACATTCTCCCATGTCCATCCAAACTGATATTTAAGCTTTGGATAGCCAATGGGCACCTCAATAACCACACCCTTTACGCCGCATTCACAGGCCATATCAATATCTGATCGCATTGCTCGTACAAACGCATATACATTGGCTTCCTTAAAAGTACTACTTATTGCCTTAATTGCATCGTAATCCGGCTTGGAAACCGCAGGCATTCCCGCTTCTATTCTGGTTACCCCGGTTTCTATTAATTTTTCCGCTATTCGCAGTTTATCATCGACCGAAAACACCACTCCCGGTGTCTGTTCACCGTCCCGCAGCGTTGCGTCGTGGACCTCAACAGGCTGCTTGGGCACGGAAGCATCTTGCACCTCAGGCTTCTCGTTATATAAACTTACCCACCATGCATCTTCCTTGTAGTATTTATTAGTCACAATTCTTCCTCCTTAAGCCAAGGCTCTATCAAGCTATGACAGAATTATTAATCTTCAATATTTAATAATCTTGCTGGGTTGGTTTTCAACATCATGTCCAGTTCTTTTTGGGATATGCCCAGGCTCTTCATTAAATAATAGAAAACGCGCATACCCTGTACCGGTGATGGACTGTTTACCTGGCCATAATCAGTCATCATAATACAGTTTTCCGCACCAACCCCTCTAATTATTTCAACAATCTCTGCCGGGTCCTGTCGCCCATTATGTGGTGAACATGCGCCGTAGGACAAAGATATTACACATCCCTTTTCAGCAAGGCTTTTAAGCACATCAATGGAAAAGTCCTCCAGCCAAGCATTCGGATGGGTTATCTCAAAGCTTTTGAATCCTATCTTTTTAGCCTCATGGGCCACGGCAAAACATTCTTGGGGCGAAATATGGCCGCTACATAATACTGCATTGTATTCTTTACATACTCTGAGAATTTCCTGCACTTCCGGCTTAAGTTTACCTTCTAAATCGGTTACCGTTAGTTGTTCCGTTGGGTATCCGAAGGATGAAGTGTTTACATAATGCTTTATCCAATGCCCTTGTTTTGCTTTATCGAAAGCATATTTTGCATCCACTGTCGGCAACCAAACAACCCTGGCTCCCGATTTAATGGCCGCAACAACAGACCTGGGAGATAAGCCCCCCACCGTACCATTTAGCGAAATGCTGCCGATAATCGTTGTTTCCGGTACTATCTGATTGGCTGCCTGGGCTGCGGAAACTGTGGAAGTGAGATGGCATTTGGTTACAACAGCCTTCATACCGCATTCCGCAGCTTCTTGCGCCAAGGTAATTGAATCGGCATATCTTGGCATATAATCCGGGCCAACATGGACGTGTATATCAATGGCACCTTCCAGCACTCCATCATCAAATAGCCTCATAATATCCCTCCAATTACTTATCTGAGTTCATACTCTGTCTTTCGTCCAGTTGTCTTACGAATTCATATCCGGCTCTGAACTTATGAGACCGCACATACTGCTCCACTTCGTCATATTTCCTTTGGTCAATCAATCTGATTATTTCATCATGTTCTTGTATGGACGCTTCAATTCTCTGTGGAACTAAATCAAAAACGGATTTTGTAATACTCCACTTCTTCCATAAATCACAAATCATATTGTACAGTTCCTTCTGTGGGATACACTTATAGATTCCTAAATGAAATTGCATATTGAGTTCTGAATACTTTTCTATATCATGGTCGTCAAGGGCTTTTTTGATCTGCTTATTTTTATTAGACAATTCCTTTATACTATTAGGAGTCTGATAGTCTATACTTTTCCTTGTAGCATATCCTTCCAGTACTCCTTTTAGCTCGAATATGCTGATAAGCTTTTCCTTGTTGAAACCAGAAACAACCGCACCCTGATTCGCTTTTGTTTTTATATATCCTTCACTTTCCAGCCTCCGTAGTGCTTCTCTTACAGGAATCTCGCTAACATTGTATTGTTTGGCGATTTTGCTGATTATTAGCCTATCCCCCTGTCTGTATACGCTTTTCTCAATATTCTCAATTAATAATTCGTATATTATGTCTACTTTGCTTTTATACTGTTGCATAAGACCCTCCTTTTAAGCACCACAGCTCTGACAACAACCTGGGTTTTCCTGCCGCATTAATTTTATACTAAAACTAGGGAAAAATAAAGCCCTTAAGCTAATAAGCTTATCCATGCGGAGATGCATATTCACCTCCGCATGAATACATCATACTGCTTTTGAACTAGCTGCTATTTTTCATCAAAGTATCTTTTTGCCCCCGGATGCAGCCGGCTTGAACCCCTAATTACAGAGAATATCCTTGTACTTCATGACCTATCGTAGAAAAGCTTCTTTTTTACTACCTCTCTCAATCCTCACTAAGAATAGTCGTTTTTCTTCTGATGTCAAGGCCAA
>JAAYJF010000050.1 GCA_012523075.1 Clostridiales bacterium
GAAGGTCACCTCTTTAAGTTCACCGTTTATTCTAATCATTGGCTTTGTCAGCCGGGCTTCACTTTGGACATAGTCAAACCCGAACCGGCCTTTAATACAAAGCAGGCCGTTGTCCACCTTGCTTTCCCTGTTGGGCAGAGATCTAATCAGCATATTGCCCCGGGTTGCAAGGTTAGTGTTGCAACCCATACTGCAGTATGAACATAACGACGGGGTTTCGACCTGTTCCACCGGTACGCTTTTTTCAATGGTAAGCCTTTCTTGTAAGGCCCCCACCGGACACACAGAAACGCACTGGCCGCAGGCTATGCAATTGGTGTCCTTAAGCTGCATCCTGAACGGGGTTGTAACAATGGTGTCAAAACCCCTTTCTGCAACACACAGTGCCGTTATGCCGGTTACCTCGCTGCAGGTTCTTACACACAGACCGCAAAGTACGCATTTGTCCGGATTCCGGTCTATAAAGGGGTGTTTGTCATCCGCGTCGGTTTCGGTTTTGATGCCGGCAAATTTATTGCTTTCCACATTGTATTGGTTGGAGTAGGCCAAGAGCTTACAGTCAAACACGTCACCGCAGCCACATTCCATACACCTTTTAGCCTCTGCTTTTGCATCTTCTTCGGTGTATCTGTCCGCCACCTCCAGGAAATTTCGTTTTCTTGCCGCAGACTCCATCACTTTGAAATCCACCCGCGGTTTGACCTCTTCATCCTTAAAGTCTTCCTCCGTCAAGCCTTCCTGTTTTACATAGAACCTTTCGCTTACAGGGACAACTTTACCCTCCAGGTATCCGCAGATAACTCCTGCGGCCTTTTTCCCCTGGGCTATCGCTTCAATGGCTATACCGGGGCCCGCCGCTGAATCTCCGCCGGCAAACACACCCTCAATAGAAGTTTGGAATGTACGCTCGTTGTACTGTATAGTACCTTTTTTGGTAAGGCCTATTTCCCCAAGTCCTGAAGCATCCACCTTTTGGCCTATAGCAGCGATCACAGTATCCACCTCAAGGGTTACCTCTTCCCCCTCCACAGGTATGGGCCTTCTACGGCCGGAGGCGTCCGGTTCGCCCATCTTCATCCTCTGGCAGCGCATTTTGGATACGTGGCCGTCTTCGCCGATTATTTCTATTGGTGCCAGCAGAAAGTTGAACTCCACGCCCTCTTCACGGGCTTCGCGGATTTCCAGCTCCTCCGCCGGCATTTCCTGTTCGGTTCTCCTGTAAATCACCATAACCTTTTTGGCGCCTAATCTTACGGCGGTCCTGGCGGCGTCCATGGCGGTGTTGCCGCCCCCAATAACCGCAACTTTTTCTCCGAGTTCCACCGGCTTTTTCCGGGCCACATTTACCAGGAAGTCTATGCCCCCCAGCACGCCTTTAAGGTCTTCGCCTTTGCAGCGTATATCGGTGCTTTGCCATGCGCCTATGGCTATATACACAGCATCGTAATTTTCCCTAAGGTAATCCAACGAAAGGTCTTTACCTATCTTTATACCGGTGTTTATTTCCACGCCGGTTTCCTTTATTATATCTATTTCCATGTCCAGTACGTCCTTGGGCAGGCGGTACTGTGGTATTCCGTACCTAAGCATCCCACCCGCCTTGGGCATGGCTTCGTAAATAACCGCATAATGGCCCTCCCGGGCGAGGAAATATGCACAGGTTAGACCAGATGGGCCTCCGCCTATTATTGCCACCTTTTTACCGGTGGGGGGGTTGATATCGGTTTTGAGATCGGAACCCTTTTCCAGTACTATATCGCCCACAAACCGTTTCAGGGCCGCGATTGCTACCGGCTTGTCCACGAGATTCCTCCTGCAGGCATCTTCGCAGGGATGGGGACACACTCTGCCTATGCTGGCAGGCAACGGAAGCTTATCCTTAATCAAAGAAACGGCTTCCTCGTATTCCCCGTTTGCTATAAGCCCCACATAACCCTGGCAGTCGGTTTCCGCCGGGCATGCCAGCTGACAGGGGGCCTTGCAGTCCCCGGTATGGTTTGCAAGCATAAGTTCCAGGGTTGTTTTCCTTGACTGGTCTATTCTTTCTGAACGGGTTGTTACCACCATATTATCTGAGACCTCGGTTGCACAGGCCCTAAGGAGTTTTGGTACCCCTTCAACCTCTACAACGCACAGGCCGCAGGCACCATATACCTTAAGCCGGTCATCATGGCAAAGGTTGGGTATTTCAATTCCGTTTTCCATGGCCACCTGCAGAATTGTCTGACCCTTGCATCCTGTTACTTCTATTCCGTCAATATTTATTCTAAGCTTAGACATTCCGTTACCTCCTTTTGAGCCTTTATGTTTTACTGCGTTTGTTCTTTGTCCAGGGCAAATAAAACGCGCCCAACTGTTTATGCCGCTGCGAACTATGGCACGCCGTATGGCATCTGGGCAACGTGTAAATAATTTCGACATATATATATAAAACCCTCCAAAAATGGACATTAAATTCTTAAATCATTTGGAAGGTTTCAAAGGCTAATTTAAAAGGCATTACAGCGGGATGCCATTACTATTCTAACACATAGTTTACATAAAACAAATTCCAATAGGAGGGAAAGCCTCTTCTGTGTCTTCTTCTACTGTTACTTTTCTGAATTCCGGTAACGCATAGAAACAACCCAAAACGAAGTATAGGGACAACTAAACTGTTAATAATAATAGGTAGAAAGAAATACCATCTAGGGGGTGTTGTTGTGGAGAAAGCCCTTGGGACCTATCTGGGAAAATTGAGCAATATGGTGGGAGGAATTTTTCACGGTGCCTATGAGGACCCGGAAAGCCAGGAGGATCAGGAACTTATAAACTGTGTGAAGCATGCCATGGAGGAATGGAACCAGGCGGAAAAATTCTTTGAGAGCGTATCCGAACCGGACCTTATTGACTATGCCATTTACAGGATTGAGGCGTCAAAGAAGAGGTATATGTATCTTTTGAAGAAGGCAAAGGAGAAGGGAGTAAAGGTAGACTGCTGCTAAGCGTCACATTCATGAGAAGTCCGCCGCCAAAAATTATGAATAATATCGCCAAAGGTGTAATATATGTATAGTGACCGGACTTGCTGTTAACGGGGTGGAGAAATGGGTATCAGCGTCGATTTTAGCGTTATACTTGCCTATGCCTTTGGCCTTTTGCTTCTTTACATAGTAGGGTGGCTATTGGTTATGCCGCTTAAATTCATACTGCGGCTTCTATATAATGGAATAATTGGCGGCTTGATGTTGTGGGTCCTTAATCTGGTGGGAGGTTTTTTCAATGTCGGGGTGGCGATAAACCCAATTACTGCTTTAATCGCCGGATTTCTGGGGATTCCCGGAGTGTTGCTTTTACTTGTTCTCCAGTATATTCTGTAGTGAAATGGAGGCACACAGTGTAATAATGTGAGGTCCCCAAAAATACCCCCACCATGGGGCGTCGGATATAATCCGGCTCTTTTTTGTTGTGGGAAATGCCGATATATACTATATATATGCTATAGCCAACCTTTGGCATACAATATATAGTATTTTTTCATTTTTGCGATTTAAGCATAATAAGGAAGAAAATTAGAGAAAAATGGCAGGCAAACCGTCTATTTCGTTTTTAATGTGAATTTAATAGTGTGTCCATATAGGATACAATGAACTAAACGAGAAGAATAGGCCTAAAGGGGGTAGTCGAATTGTTAAACAAAATCCAAAAGCGTAATGGCGAGATTGTGAACTTTGACATTACAAAGATTGAAAACGCAATATTTGCTGCGGTACAGGCAGTAGGAGGCGACGACAGGAACGAAGCGGTACGGCTTGCATCCATAGTTTCCGATATAGTGGCCGAGACCCACGGGTCCGGGATACCCACGGTGGAGGATATTCAGGATATAGTTGAGAGGGTATTGATAGAGGAAGGGCATGCCACCATTGCCAAGGCTTACATACTATACAGGAAAAAGCAGGAGGAGCTTAGGGATGTAAAAAACCTGCTAATGGATGCGGAGAGTATGATTGATAAGTACGTATCCCTGGAGGATTGGCGAGTCAATGAAAACGCCAACATGGGATTTTCACTGCAGGGGCTTAACAATCACATAGTAGAAAGCATTTCGAAGAAATACTGGCTGAACAAAATATACAGAAAAGAACTTCGGGACGCCCACGTAAACGGCGATATTCATATACACGACCTCGGGATTTTGGCTCCCTACTGTTGTGGATGGGATTTGGAGGCCTTCTTAAGAAGCGGTTTTAGAGGAGCGAAGGGCAAGGTGGAGTCCAATCCTCCCAAGCACCTTGAGTCTGCCCTGGGACAGCTTGTGAATCTTTTGTACACGCTGCAGGGTGAAGCGGCGGGGGCCCAGGCCGTATCAAGCTTTGATACATACCTTGCTCCCTTTATATACTATGACGGCCTCACCTATGAGGAGACAAAGAAGTCAATCGAAAGGTTTATATTCAACCTTAATATACCCACCCGGGTGGGTTTCCAGACACCCTTTACAAATATCACGCTGGATATTACGCCCCATCCGCTGGTGAAAAACATGCCGGCCATTATAGGCGGCAAAAATGCGGATAAGTGCTATGGAGAGTTTCAGAAGGAAATGGATATGATTAACAGGGCTTTTTGCGAGGTGATGATGGAAGGGGACGGAGGCGGGAGGACCTTCAGCTTCCCGATACCCACCGTAAACATCACCGAGGACTTCCCCTGGGAGTCCGACACTGTAAAGCTGATAATGGAGATGACCGGCAAGTTCGGAATACCCTATTTCGCTAATTTTGTGAATTCGGATATGTCCCCCGAGGATGTACGTTCAATGTGCTGCAGGTTAAGGATAGATAACCGCGAGCTAAGGAAAAGGGGCGGTGGTCTGTTCGGCGCAAATCCTCTGACCGGTTCCATAAACGTTGTTACCTTAAACATGAGCAGGATTGGGTACCTAGCCAAGTCCAGGGAGGACTTCAAAAGGCGCACCCGCACCCTTATGGAGTATGCCAAGGAGATATGCGAGACAAAGAGAAAAGTTCTTGAAAAGTATATGGAAGCGGGATTGTACCCCTATTCCCGCTACTATCTCAAGGGAGTTAAAGAGGAAACCGGCGAATATTTTAAGAACCATTTTTCCACCATCGGACTTAACGGTATGAACGAAGCCTGTGTTAACCTGTTAGGTAAGGATATCGCTACCGAGGAGGGCAAAGAATTTGCGCTGGAAATTATGGAATTTATGAACAGGGTTATGCAGATTTACCAGGAGGAGACCGGAAGCCTCTGGAATCTGGAGGCCTCCCCCGCCGAGGGAGCCACCTACCGGTTTGCCAGGCTTGACAAGAAGATGTATCCGAAGATTTTTACCCAGGGAAACGGAGAGCCCTATTATACAAACTCCACCCAGCTGCCGGTCAATCACACCAAGGATATATTCGAGGCGGTAGAACTGCAGGAGGAACTGCAGGCTCAGTATACCGGCGGTACCGTAATGCACGGTTTTATAGGAGAGGAAATAGACAACCCGGAGGTATGCAAACTGCTTTTAAAGAGGATATTTGAAAACAGCTCCATACCTTACATTACAATAACCCCCACCTTTTCCATATGTCCCGAGCATGGATATCTTAAGGGGGAACATTTCACGTGTCCCGACTGCGGTAACGAGGCTGAGGTCTGGACGAGGGTGGTGGGCTTCCACAGGCCGGTGCAATCCTGGAACAAGGGGAAAAAGGAAGAATACAAAGACAGGCTGGAATTTGCGGTAAGCTAAACGATCTTTCTGCGAAGCTTCGGCGAGTTTCCTGACTAAACCATTTTAAGCATGCGCTTGCGTTTCATGAAGCCCTATGAGTCTGGGCAATCGGGTTTTTCTTCAGGCTGAGCCCACCCCTAGGGGTGGGCTACCATCAATCGGGGACATTCGTTTGAGAAGTGGGATGTGAGATGAGGGAAGTGTGAGTTCCAGTAATACTAACAAGCAATACATAAATCCCACATCTGACATCTCACCTTCCACATCCCAGTTAGTGAGGTGAAGGCAATGGAATTCTTAGGGCAGGTTAAGTCGTCTTTTATCGACTATCCGGGCAGAATATGTGCCGTATACTTTACCGGAGGATGCAATTTCCGATGCCCCTACTGCCATAATTCCCATCTGCTGGAGGGTAAGGGGGAGAGCATAGACGAGGCTCAGGTTTTTCGGCATCTGGAGAAGAGGCGAAACGTGCTGGACGGGGTATGCATTTCGGGAGGGGAACCCACCCTACAGGCCCATCTGGAGCCCTTCCTGGAGGAGGTAAAGCGCAGGGGTTTTCTTGTCAAGCTGGATACCAACGGGACCGTTCCGGAAGTGCTGGAAAGGCTCATAAAAAACCGGACGGTTGACTATATAGCAATGGATATAAAGGCACCCTTTTGGAAATATAATAGTGTTGTCGGAAGAAAAATGGATACTAAGGTGATTAAGGAAAGCATTTTGCTAATTAGGGAGGCCCCGATAGAATACGAATTCAGGACCACCGTCTGCAGGGAACTGTTAGACGCCGGAGACATCCGGGAAATAGCTGATTATATAAAGGGGAGCCAAAGATACATCCTGCAAAACTTCAGGGACTGTGACAGTGTGTTGGCCGGTGAGGGCAAACTGACACCTTTTTCCTCCGATGAACTCAGACAAATGGAGGAAGAACTGGCCGGATTTTTTGCAGAGCTGAAAACGCGCTAGACCACATTGTGCAACGGTATACAGCAACAATGGTATACAATCCATTGACAGGAAAATGGGGTTCTGTTATACTAAAATTATATCATCTGTTACACATCCGAAACATTTACAGGCATTAGGTTTACATAACTGTTATACACGGAATGAATAGCTATAGTATAACAGTTATAATTTTAAGCATTTGTTATATAACAGAAGATGGGTCAAATGAAAGGAGGAAACAAAAAATGGGCAAAACCGTTGAAATTCGCTGGCACGGCCGAGGAGGCCAGGGAGCAAAGACCGCATCCCTATTGCTGGCAGAGGCTGCATTCAATACGGGTAAGTACATCCAGGGTTTTCCTGAGTACGGACCGGAAAGAATGGGCGCACCCATTACGGCTTATAACAGAATAGCGGACAGCAAGATAAGGATTCACAGCAACATCTATGAGCCGGACTATGTAGTGGTTGTGGACGAGACCCTGATAAAGGACGTCGACGTGGCCGCTGGTCTGAAGAAGGATGGGGCAATTCTGGTAAATACCCAGAAGGAGCCCGCAGAAATCAAGAAACAGCTTAAGGGTTTTGAAGGCAGGGTATACACCGTCGATGCGCTGAACATATCCCTTGAAACCCTCGGAAGGTATTTCCCCAACACCCCGATGCTGGGGGCAGTAGTCAAGGTAAGCGGGATAATGGCAGAGGAAGAATTCATAAGCAGCATGGAGGAATCCTTCAAGCACAAATTCGCGTCCAAGCCGGAAGTGATTGAGGGCAACATGAAAGCCGTCAAGAAAGCTCTTCAGGAGGTGAAGGGGATATGAAAGAAAGACGTAGGGTTATCCAGCCGGACGTTAATTGGAAAGAGATAACCAGGGGAGGAATTATTTACGATGCGGGCAACGCCGAGGACTTCGAGACCGGCTCCTGGAGGTCTATGAAGCCGGTATTCCACCCGGAAAAATGCAAGCAATGCATGGTTTGTTTCTTTATGTGTCCCGATTCATCCATTGAGATGAAGGATGGAAAAGTTATAGGTATTGATTATGACCACTGCAAAGGCTGCGGGGTTTGCGTGGATTCCTGCCCCTTTGACGTTTACGACTTTATAAAAGATGAGTAAGGAGGGAGAATAATGGCTATTCGTGAAAGATTAAGCGGTAATGAAGCGATTGCTACCGCAATGAAACAGATTAACCCCGATGTGGTTGCTGCTTTCCCGATAACACCGTCCACAGAAGTACCCCAGTATTTTTCCCAGTTTGTGGCGGACGGGGAGGTGGATACCGAATTTGTAGCGGTTGAATCCGAACACAGCGCAATGAGTGCCTGCGTGGGAGCCAGTGCCGCCGGTGCAAGGGCCATGACAGCTACCTCTGCCAACGGCTTGGCTTTGATGTGGGAGATACTCTACATAGCTGCATCAAACAGGTGTCCCATAGTATTGGCGGCTGTCAACAGGGCACTGTCCGGGCCTATAAACATACACAATGACCACAGTGATACCATGGGAGCGAGGGATTCCGGATGGATACAGCTCTACTCGGAGGATAACCAGGAAGCCTATGACAATATGATTCAGGCGGTAAGGATAGCCGAGCACAAGGATGTCCTGCTGCCGGTTATGGTATGCCTGGACGGTTTTATAGTAAGCCACTCGGTAGAGAATATAGACCTTCAGGAGACCAAAAAGGTAAGGGAATTCGTCGGAACCTATCAGCCGGATGAATACCTTTTGAACGCAAAGCATCCGGTAACCATGGGTCCCCTTGACCTGCCGCCGCACTATTTCGAACACAAGAGGCAGCAGGCGGAGGCAATGAGGGATGCAAAGAGGGTAATCCTTGAGGTTGCCGAGGAATACGAAAAGCTAACTGGCAAAAAATATGGCCTGTTTGAAGAGTACAGGATGGAAGACGCCGAAGTCGGAATAGTTATTCTTAATTCGACGGCGGGTACCGCCAAAGAGGTTGTGGATAAGCTGAGAGATGAAGGCGTCAAGGCGGGACTGTTAAAGATAAGGGTATTCAGGCCCTTCCCCGTTGACGAGATTGCCAAGGCCCTGTCCGGGCTTAAGGCCCTTGCGGTAATGGATAAGGCGGACAGCTTCTCTGCAGCTGGCGGCCCGGTGTTCGTCGAGGTAAGAAGTGCTCTGTATGGAGTCAACCAAAATCTTAATGTGATAAGCTACATTTACGGCCTTGGCGGAAGGGACGTTACAATGGACGATATAGAAACGGTGTACAGGAATCTTATTAATATAGCTAAAACGGGTAAAGTATCCGAGACGTACAATTACGTCGGAGTAAGGGAATAGGAGGTGTGAAAATTGGCATATAAACTCAAAGAAGTTGTCCAGAAACCCGACAGGCTGACCGGTGGACACAGGATGTGTGCAGGATGCGGTGCACCCACCGTTGTCAGGGGAGTACTCAGGGCTTTGAAAGAGGAGGATAGGGCAGTCATTGGTTCGGCAACGGGATGCCTTGAAGTGGCGACCACCATTTATCCCTACACCGCATGGAAGGATTCCTTTATTCACAATGCCTTTGAAAACGCAGGCGCGACCGTAAGCGGTGTGGAGGCCGCCTATAACGCACTTAAGAGAAGAGGAAAGGTTACCGAGAATTACAAGTTCATTGCCTTTGGCGGTGACGGCGGCACCTATGATATAGGTTTACAGTCCCTTTCGGGAGCAATGGAGAGAGGTCATGACATGGTGTACGTCTGTTATGACAACGGCGCCTATATGAATACCGGGATACAGAGGTCATCGGCCACACCAAAATATGCAAACACCACCACTTCCCCCTCGGGGAAGGTGCTGCCGGGTAAGATGCAGTACAGAAAGGACCTGGCCGGGGTAATGGCCGCCCATGAGATTCCCTATGTCGCTCAGAGTGCTATCACACAGAACATGAAGGACCTTTATGAGAAGGCGGAGAAAGCCATATACACTCCTGGACCGGCCTTCCTGAACGTCTTGGCACCCTGCCCGAGGGGCTGGAGATATGATACACCGAAACTTTTGGAGATATCCAAGCTTGCGGTGGATACCTGCGTATGGCCCTTGTATGAAGTAATTAACGGTGAATGGAAGCTTACCTATAAGCCCAAGAACAAGCTTCCGGTGGAAGAATGGTTAAAACCCCAAGGCAGGTTCAAACACCTGTTTGAAAAGGATAATGCCCATCTTATAGAAGACCTTCAAAAGGAAGTGGACGTAAGATGGGAAAAACTGCTTAAGCTTTGTGGAGAAGACTAAGGCGGTTATACAGGGGCTGTGCCAAATTAGGTACAGTCCTTTGTGATTCGTTATAATTAGCTTTGGATAAATCGGCTCAAAAGAAATACAATAGTGTTAGTGTTGATAGAAGGCTTGTTTTTAGGTATAATAGCTTATGTGTTAACAAAAAAAGGAGGAAATTGCAATGAGTGATACAAAACTGGCGATTTTGGACCGTGATGAAAAGGGTACCGGAGGAGCCAAGAGAACCAGGCACGAAGGTTTTGTCCCCGGGGTTTTGTATGGCAGGGATAATGAGGGTCAACCTGTGAAGATTGAGGCGTCGGCCTTAAAAAGAATAATAAGCAGAATGGGCAGTAGCGCCATATTTGATGCAGAATACGACGGCAAACCCAGGCTAATAATGCTGAAGGAAGTCCAGAACCAGCCCGTTAGCGGGGAAGTGCTACACGTGGACCTATTCGAAATAAGCGCCGATGAGGCGATTACCACCACCGTACCCCTGGTGGCAGTCGGTGTGGAAGGGATTAGCGGGGGAGGAATACTGCAGCAGGTGATGAGCGAACTGCAGATAAGCTGTCTGCCAAAGTTCGTTCCGAATTCAATAGAATTCGATGTTTCCGGTATGCAAATCGGACAGGCGCTGTACGTTTCAGACCTTAAATTTGAGGGCGATATTGAGGTTTTGGATTCGCCGGAGGAAATGGTTGCAAACATAATAGAGCCCAGAGCGATCGCCGAAGAGACCGACGAGGAAGAAGAGGAAGCGGCAGAAGCTGCCGAAGCCGCCGAAGCAGCGGAAGAGACTACTGAAGAATAGTATTTCTTATAGATAATGTCTCCAATAACAGGGGACATTATTTACCTGGGGGTTTTTGAATGCTGGAATGGGACGCACTGGAGGACTTTTGCAACACCTGCAGAAGATGTCGGCTGAATGAAAACCGAAACAAGGTGGTCTTCGGTAAGGGAAGCAAGACCGCCAGCCTTATGTTTGTAGGTGAGGGCCCAGGGCGCGACGAGGATGCCGCCGGCATACCCTTTGTGGGTAAAGCCGGGCAGCTGCTTGATCGGATACTGGAGGCCGCAGGCATCGACGAAAATGACGTCTATATTGGCAACATAGTAAAATGCAGACCCCCCGGCAATCGAATCCCGGCCCCCGATGAAGCAAGGGCCTGTCTGCCCTATTTAAGAAACCAGGTGTATCTTATTAAGCCTAAAATAATTGTCTGCCTTGGGGCAACCGCGGCAAAATATATTATTGACGACGGAATAAGAATAACCAGGGACAGGGGACAGTGGCACCAAAGAAAGGGCTATTGGCTTATGGCTACCTATCATCCTGCAGCCCTGCTAAGGGACGAGGCAAAAAAACGGCCAGCCTGGGAAGACTTTAAGAGTATAGCTGCAAAGCTTAAGGGACTGAAAGTTGGCTGATTGAGGGTGATGTATTGTCACAAAGACCAATTGCAAACACTAGGGAGCTTAAAGAAAAGTACGCAGACCTTTTAAAGCAGTACAGCCCGGTGGTTATGGGGGAAGGCAAAAAGGGAGCGAAAGCTTTTATGATTGGGGAAGCTCCGGGCAGATGGGAAGTGGAAAAGGGACGTCCCTTTGTGGGTGCCGCGGGCAAAAACCTGGATGAATTCTTGGAATTCTTGGAACTGGAAAGGGAAGCAATCTATATTACAAATGCGGTTAAATTCCGTCCTGTCAAAAAAAACTCGGGCACCGGGAGAACTTCCAACAGGGCGCCTACTACAAAGGAAATAGAAGCATTCCGCCCTCTGCTTATGGACGAAATAGACTTGATAAGGCCTTCTATAATAATAACCCTGGGAAATATACCGCTTTTATCCCTTACCGGGAAGAAAATCAAAATAGGCGATGTCCACGGAAAGCCGGCAGACTTTGGGGGAAGGACTTTGTATCCCCTCTATCATCCCGCTTCCATTATATACAGGAGAGAACTTAAAGAAGTCTATATGGAGGATTTGGCGCGGCTTAAACCTCTGCTCCAAAATAAATTATAAACCCGTTTGTGGGAACCTTCTGGTTTATTAAACCTTTCGGATGGAAACAATATTACCATCTGCGAGGTTTTTTACTTCAATTGGGGTACTTATAAAAGGAGGGATTGTTTTGGAGCAGGCCTTTCTAAACGGGCAGTTTCGGAATAAGATGGGTAAGGGCCCATCAAACCGGTTAAGGAGTCAGGGAAGGGTTCCGGGGATAATATACGGACACGGCTCAGGCAATATCCCGGTGGAGATTGACAGCAAAGAGCTAAACAGGCTATTGAGGTATTATGGTGAAAGCTCACTGGTAGGTCTTGATATTGACGGGGATATTAGGACGGTCCTTGTAAAGGAAGTACAAAGGGACCCGGTAACGCGCCACGTGCTCCATGTGGACTTCCAGCAGACCAAATTCGATCAGAAGATTAAGACGGTTATTCCGGTAGTACTTGTGGGTAGGGGAAATATCGAAAAGGAAGGACTAATACTGCAGCATCAGCTTAGGGAATTGGAGATTGAGTGTTTTCCCCACAACATACCCAGGACCCTACAGGTGGATGTGACCAGCATGGACGTGGGACATGCCATGACGGTGGCGGATGTTGAGATTGGCGAGGAAATAAGCATACTGAACGATGTGGGCGAGGTTATAGCAAGCCTGACCCAGGTACGGACCGCCCCGGAGGGCGAGGATATGGCCATAACCGATGATGCAACTGAAGACGTTTCAATTGGAACGGACAAAGAGGATAAATAAGCAACTGGCAATATATAATATTACCAGTTGCATACATGGGCACGATGTGTTAGTATATACTTTGCTGTCACACAAAACCC
>JAAYJF010000100.1 GCA_012523075.1 Clostridiales bacterium
ACTACGAACTACTGACTACGAACTACTGACTACGAACTACCAACTATAACTGATATATTGTAAACAAGGTATAAATAAAATATAATTGAGTATATGGAGGGGGGAGAGTTTATGAGACCAGGTAGGACGTTTGCAGCAGTTTTTTTAGCCTTTTTTCTTATGACGACGCTAACGCCTTTGGTAGGGCAAGCCGAAGCAAAATCCGATACCGTATACTATATACCAGTAAAGGGCGAGATTAATCCAGCCATGGCGTCCTTCATATCCGGTGAGTTGGATGCTGCCTACCGTAACGGGGCTTCCGCGGTGGTTCTGGAGATATCTACCCTTGGAGGCAGGGTGGATTCAGCGCTGAAGATTAGCGAAGACATAATATCCTCGGGTCTGTCCACCGTGGCCTACATTAAAGATAGGGCCATATCCGCCGGAGTTCTGATAGCCATATCTGCCGAAAAGGTAGTAATGGCACCGGGGAGTAGCATAGGTTCCGCCGAGACTATACCCTACACCGAGAAGAATATTTCCTTCTGGACCGGTGAACTGAGGAAGGTGGCGGAACTGAGGGGAAGGGATACCCAGGTGGTAGCCGCCATGGCGGACAGGGATATGGAAATCCCTGATTTGGTGGAAAGGGGCAAACTTCTAAATCTTTCAACCGCAAAGGCGATCGAGCTTGGGATTGCAGATGCGGCTATATCCTCAAGACAGGAACTGAACCAGTGGCTTGGGCTAGGTTCGGCAAGGACGTTGGTGGCGGAGGAAAGCTACCAAGTAAAGCTGGCGAAACTGATGACCAGCACCGCCGTAAGTGCAGTGCTCCTTACCTTGGGGCTGGGCGGGATAATCGCCGAATTGTTCATACCCGGCTTCGGACTACCCGGTACCATAGGGCTTTTGTCCTTCGGGCTTTTCTTTGCGGGGAATATGCTGGCGGGATACGCCGGCTGGTCTGCGGTAATACTGTTTGTGGTTGGGGTAATACTATTGCTTGTAGAATTGGCAATACCTGGTTTCGGTTTCCCCGGGGTTGGGGGTATAATAAGCATATTTGCCAGTATTTTTATGGCATCGGTCTCCGCAGCCCAGGCGGTTGCTTCCCTTACCATAGCAATAGTGCTGAGCATAATACTGACGGTGCTGCTTTTCAAATATGCACCCCGCAGCAAGTATTTTGACCGCCTTATACTGTCTACCCAGCTAAAGACGGAAGAGGGATACGTGGGAATTGATGACTATTCATCTCTGGTGGGGCATGAAGGGTCAGCGGTTACACCACTAAGGCCCGCCGGGACCGCGGAAATTGACGGGCAGAGAATGGACGTGGTCACCGTGGGAGATTATATAAAGACAGGAGAGCGTATAAAAGTATTAAGGGTGGAAGGCAACAGAATTATTGTGACAAAAAACGGTTAAAACATAACCGAATACCTTTTAAGGAGGATTAATTAAATGGGTCCGTTTGTTAGTTTGCTTGTTATGCTTGCATTGGGATTTGTAGCACTTGTGTTTTTATTGTCCTTCATACCAATAGGCCTTTGGATTTCCGCCCTGGCGGCAGGGGTCAAAATAGGTATCTTTACCCTGGTTGGTATGAGGCTTCGAAGGGTTATACCCTCAAGAATAGTAAACCCGCTTATAAAGGCCACCAAGGCAGGCCTTAAGGTGGGTGCCAACCAGTTGGAAGCCCATTACCTGGCCGGTGGTAATGTAGACAGGGTTGTTAATGCATTGATAGCAGCCCAGAGAGCGAATATTCCCCTTGAGTTTGAAAGGGCTGCAGCCATAGACCTTGCAGGAAGGGACGTGCTGCAGGCGGTTCAGATGAGCGTAAACCCGAGAGTTATTGAAACACCCAATGTTGCCGCCGTTGCCAAGGACGGAATAGAAGTGATAGTTAAGGCAAGGGTTACGGTACGGGCAAACATTGACCGCCTTGTGGGAGGGGCAGGAGAAGAAACCATTATAGCAAGGGTGGGCGAGGGTATAGTAACCACCGTAGGCTCCTCGGAGTCCCATAAAGAGGTCCTGGAAAACCCCGATACCATATCCAGGGTTGTGCTTGACAAGGGCTTGGACGCCGGAACAGCCTTTGAGATACTGTCTATAGACATCGCCGACGTGGATGTGGGCAGGAACATTGGTGCTCAGTTGCAGACCGACCAGGCCGAGGCGGATAAACGCATAGCCCAGGCCAAGGCCGAGGAAAGAAGGGCAATGGCCGTTGCCAAGGAGCAGGAGATGGTAGCCAGCGTACAGGAAATGAGGGCCAAGGTTGTGGAAGCCGAGGCGGAGGTTCCGCTGGCCATGGCGGAAGCTTTTAGGAAAGGAAACCTTGGGGTTATGGATTACTACAATATGAAGAACATCCTTGCCGATACCAGCATGAGGGATTCCATAGCGAATATGGGCTCTTCCGGCAAGCAGGAGGATACTTTAGACAATAAGGATAAGAAGTAGGTCCCCTAAGGAGGGATTAGGATGGACTTTGGCGATATTCTAACGCTGCTTATTTATATAGCTATTCCTGTATTTATTTCGGGAAAGCGTAAAGCAAAAAAGGCCCAAGAAGAAGCTCGGCGAAAAAGGCCGCCAATGCAGCAACCTATGCAGTCGCCGGCACAGAGACAGCCGATGAAGAGACGGCCGGTGCAGGGAAGCACCGGAGACGGCGGCATTTTTGGCAGGCTGGAGAGCATGTTAAAGGAGCTGGAAAGGGCCGCCCAATCCGGTAAACCCGCCGGCGGATCAAAACCTTCCGGGGGTCCGGCAAAACCGGGAGAGACTGTGGATGCCTATACCGATGCGGAAGGAACCACGGCTTCAGCCCAAGCGCCCGGCGGATATCACCAAGGGCAGCAGGCCAGCGGTATTCCAGTGTGGCGGGTGGCGAATGAGATCGTGGGCAAAGAAACACCGGCAAAGCCCGGGGTCCAAGAAAAACCGGTATCCAAAAGGGTATCGGTGGCGGCAGAGCAGGGCGGTTATGCACTGTTTGGGAAGGATGACCTGGTAAAGGGAATAATTCTTTCGGAAATACTGCAGCCCCCTGTGGCATTAAGACAAAAAAATAAAAGGCGCCCCTTCTAAGGGGTGCTTTTTTCCGTCTTGGAGATGAAGTATCCGATTGAGGCTACCGCAGTCAGCCCCACCGCAAAGTAAAGCATAATCCGTATGGCCATATCATTGAAGAATTCCAGCGGGAACATATTTATCAGCAAATCGGTCTCCGGGTTCAGCAGCCAGAGGTCGTTTGTGAAAAAGACCTTGTGGAAAATCGTGAAATGCCGGTAAAAATCGGTCTGCAAAAGCAATCCAAACCCAACGGTTGCAAGGAACAACGCTATTGAACCGGAAAATAGCAGCCTGCCTGCCAAGCGTTTGCTGCCCTTGGATAGTCGTATGGCTGCAAATATAGTAATAAGTAGCACTGCGAAGGAAATGTTCCTTATCCGGTAGCCCTGCACGAACAAGTTTTTTACATCCTCCATGTGGAGGAGTTCTTTTTGGCTGAACATGTATTTAGCACTTCCGAAAGTCATTGCCCTGTTATACAAAAAATCCATCTGGCCGTTTAGGTAAACCAGGATATTTTTGCATAGGTCTGTATAGTTCTTTTTGGACAGTTCGGTGGTTCGTCGAAGGTTATATTTGTCGTAGGCTCTTTCGTAGAAACTGATATCAAAGGTGGCAAGCTGCACCGCTGTCAATAGCAGACACCCCGCAAGGGATGCAGCAATCAGCAGCATTAAAACTATCTTAAGCGTCCTGTTCATAGCCGATACCTCCAACCTTTGTTCATTCGTTTAGTATAGCATATTTAGCTGTTATTAACCAGTTGGTTTTGGCATAGATTATTAAATGAAGGAGGGGAACTTTAGGTGGAAACCAGGGGCGATTTAATCAAAAAGGGAATAGCCGATCTTTTGGAACTGCCCAGGGATATTGTGCTGGACTTGCCCAAAATTACCCTTGTGGGCAATCTTCAGCTTTATATAGAAAACCATAAGGGAATAATCGAATATTCAACCGGCCTTGTACAGGTAAACACCAAGGCTGGTATACTTGTGGTGACGGGAACCGGCCTGACCATTAGAACCATAGTTGTGGAAGAGATAATAATAGTGGGAAGAATAGACAGGGTCGAGTTTTTGCAGTAGGGGGTGAAGACTATACTGGCGATCCGGATTTGGAATTATTTAAAGGGTTATGTAATAATAAAGGTGGAGGGAATAAATCTGGAGCGGTTCATAAACTTGGCCATCACAAACAACATAATTTTTTGGGACATTGAAAGGGTAAACTACACCACCCTTAAGGGCAAAGTAGGCCTTAAGGGGTACAAACATTTACGCAGCATAAGAAAAAGGATAAACTGCAGGGTATCCATACTGGAAAGAAAAGGCTGCCCTTTTTTGTTGCACAGAATCTTTAAAAGAAAAGCTCTGGTGGCAGGGGGCATTAGCGCCATCCTTATCATGTATTTTCTTACCTCCTTTGTATGGGTTGTGGAGGTGCAGGGCAATGAAAGGATGCCCAGTGAAAGGATTATTAGGGAACTGGAATCCTTTGGGTTAAAACCCGGAGCATTCAAACCTTACATAGATACAAGGGAAGTGGAAACAAAGCTGCTAATAGAAATGGACCAGTTGGTGTGGGTGGGTATAAACATACTGGGCACCAGGGCGGTGGTGGACATTGTGGAGCGGACCGAGCCGCCCCCGCTCATAGACAAAAATGCCCCCTGCAACATTGTTGCAAAAAAGGATGGTATAATAAATGATATATACGTATACCAGGGACAGGCGGCAGTAAAGGTAAGCGACACGGTAAAGGTAGGCCAGTTACTAATTAGCGGTATTGTGGAGCAACCTGGCAAACCCACCAGGGTGGTACACGCCATGGGCAGGGTGGAAGCAAGGACCTGGTATCAGTTGACCGAGGAACAGCAATTAAGGCTTGTAAAAAGGGAAAGGACAGGGCGGATGGAAAGGGGTGTGTTTCTTAGGGTTGGAGAACGCACCCTAAGCCTGAACCGTAAAGCATGCGAGTTTGAAAACTTTGATACCGAGACGGAGACAAGTAGGCTTATTGAATGGAGGAATATCACCCTGCCCGTAGAATTAGTAATTGAAAAATATTATGAGGTAATTGTGGAGGAAGAAATCCTCCCGGTGGAGGTTGCGGTGGAGCGGGCGGTGGAGAAAACTGCCCAAAGGCTGACCGGGATGCTGCCCCGGGAGGTTGAAATAAGCGACAGGAAGGCTAAATATATAGAAACAGAAACCGACACAATAAGGGTGGATGTAATTTTCGAAACCCTTGAAGATATTGGCCTGGAGGAAAAGATTGATATTAACTATAGGGAGGACTGAGTTTGAATAACGGTTACTGCGAAAAAAGCGTGCACATAAACAATTTCCAGCACATGATGGAACTCTTCGGCAACTTTGACGAGAATGTCAAAATGATAGAGGAAAGCCTCGGTGTGGACATTATAGCAAGGGGCAACGAGATAAAGATAAAAGGTAGCAAGGACAGGAGCATATTGGCGGAAAGGCTAATAAACAACCTGATGGATATGCTAAAAAAAGGGGAGCAGCTCAACGCCCAGAATATAAGCTATGCCATAGGCCTTGTAATGGCTGGCCAGGAGGAGAAAATAAAGGACTTAGGAAACGAGGTAATATGCCTTACCCACAGGGGTAAGCAGATTAGGAGTAAGACCTTAGGTCAGAAAATTTATATTGAAGCTATGAAAAAATGCGATATAGTGTTTTCGATAGGCCCCGCGGGTACAGGAAAGACCTATCTGGCAATCGCTATGGCGGTAAGCGCTATGAGGAACCGGGAGGTCACAAGGATAATACTCACCCGGCCGGCAGTGGAGGCGGGGGAGAAACTGGGCTTTCTGCCGGGGGACCTGCAGGACAAGGTTGACCCGTACCTTAGGCCGCTCTATGATGCCCTGTACGATATACTGGGCGGGGAAACATACGCGAAATCCCGGGAAAGGGGAGTAATAGAGGTTGCGCCGCTGGCGTACATGAGGGGTCGGACTCTGGACGATTCGTTCATTATACTGGACGAGGCCCAAAATACAACCCCTGAGCAGATGAAAATGTTTCTTACCCGTATGGGTTTTGGTTCAAAGATTGTGGTCACTGGCGACATCACCCAGATAGATTTGCCTACCGGAAAGAATTCCGGGCTGGTGGAGGCCATAAAAATACTCAAAGGTATAAAGGGGCTGGACATAGTTTATCTGACCGAAAAGGACGTGGTAAGGCATCACATGGTACAAAAGATAATACTCGCCTACGACAGACACAATGCAAAAAAGGCAGGCAAATAGTCTAGGGAGTCTGGGGGGATTTCAATGGCAAAGACAGGCAGGCGGTTGGGCAGGATGGGCAAAAGGCCCGCATTAAGGCTGAAGATTGGAGACAAAGTGCAAAGGGCTTTAATAGCAGTTGCAATATATGCTGCGGTATTGACCCTTGTTTTATCTGCGGTCATGCCGGAAAGGTATTCACTGCAGGTGGGGGACGTTGCGCCGGTGGATATATTTGCTCCCAAGGATATTGTGGACACGATGGCCACCGAAAGGCTCAAGGCCCAAGCGCGGGAGTCGGTAAACACCACATATACCAGGGACCATACCATCCCGGTGGATATTAGGAATACCATAGAACAGTTCTTTAATCAGGTGGTTGATATAAGAGAGGAAGAGGAACTGTCGTTACAGGAAAAGCTGGACGAGCTAAAAAAGGAATCCAGGATACTGCTTGAGGATGCAGATTTGGGTACGGCGCTGAGCGTTGACAATGAGCAACTGGACGCTTTGCGACAGGATGTGCTTGATGTGACCGACCAGATAATGAGCGTGGGGGTTACACCGGATGCGCTGGAAAGGACTCGCAGGGAAGCAGAGGACTTCTTTTCCAAACAACAGCTTACACAGCCGCTTAGACAGCTTGGATATAATATAGCCGACCGGGTGATAAAGCCAAACATGCTGCCTAACCTTGTGGAGACCAACAGGGATATAGAGGCCGCAGTAAACAGGGTGGAGCCGGTTATAATTCGGAAAGGGCAATATCTAGTAAACAGGGGTGATACAGTAACCAATGCGCAGATAGAGCTCCTTAGCGCATCGGGTATTCTGAAGCAGGGCATTATTGATTACAGGTTGCTGGCCGGGTATTCAATGCTTATATTAATGCTGGGTATACTCATCGCACTTTATATAAAGAACTTTCATCCGCTGATATACAATAAAAGAGGCAATCTGCTGTTTATAGGTACCGTGGTGGTGCTGATTCTCTTTATAAGCCTGGGGGCCAACATAATATCGGGATACCTTGCACCGGTGGCGGCGGTTTCTATGCTTATCACACTGCTGCTTGATGCAAAGGTGGGTTTTATGGTGAACGTGCCGGTGGCGATGTTGGTGGCGCTTATAGCGGACGGTAGCCTCACGGTGCTTTTCCTTTGCATAATAGGGGGCCTGGTGGGGTCGCTTATAACCATGGTTTCCTACCAGAGAAGGGACCTGCTTATGTCGGGGCTGCTGGTGGGCGGCAGCAATGCGCTGGTTATAATATGCATGGGGCTTATAACGGGTAGCGAGGTGATGGCTGTAATAAGGGAAAGCCTATGGGGCATACTTAACGGAGGCTTTGCCGCGATATTTACAATAGGTACGCTGCCGGCCTGGGAGAACGTGTTCGGCATAATAACGCCGCTTAAGCTGCTGGAGCTTTCAAATCCAAACCAGCCCCTTTTAAAAATGCTGCTTATGGAGGCCCCCGGGACTTACCACCACAGCGTTATAGTGGGTAACCTGGCGGAGCACGCTGCCCAAAAAATTGGTGCCAACTCGCTGCTTGCCAGGGTAGGGGCCTATTATCATGACATAGGCAAAATAAAAAGGCCTTACTTCTTTAATGAAAATCAGATGGCCATGGATAATCCCCATGATAAAATTACTCCAAGCCTTAGCACCCTTATTATTACCTCCCATGTGAAGGACGGGGTGGAGCTGGCCAAACAGCATAAGGTTCCCGGAGTGGTAATCGATATGATAAAGCAGCACCATGGGGATTCGGTGATTTCCTACTTCTATCACAAGGCAAAGCAGGGGGAAAACTCGGATAAGGTAAACATGGACAGCTTCCGCTATGAGGGCCCTAAGCCCCAAACAAAGGAGGCGGCGATTGTCATGCTGGCTGATTCGGTGGAAGCCGCCGTCAGGTCCATGCAGGACCATTCGTCGGGTAAGATAAAGGGTATGATAAGAAAAATACTAAGGGATAAATTGGAAAGCGGTCAATTGGACAATTGCGACCTGACGCTAAGGGACCTGGATATTATAGCTGATGCTTTCCTTGATATACTGGGCGGAATATTCCATCAGAGGATAGAGTACCCGGATTTGGAGCAGGAGATGAAAGGTGGTAAAGACGGTGACGGTGCTGATAGAAAACAGGCAGAGCAGTATAGCCGTTGACGATGGGCTGATGCAAATAGCAGAAAAAATAGTGGACGCTGCCTTTACAAAGGAGGACTTCCCCTACGGCTACGAGGTGGGTATTACGCTGGTGGATAATGCAACCATCGCTGCCCTTAACAAAGAATATAGGGGGGTGGACGCTGCCACCGATGTACTTTCCTTCGCGATGCTGGAGGGAGAAGAATTCATTGACCTTAACGAGGAAGAAGAGGCCATCGTCGGGGACGTGGTAATATCCATGGACAAGGTGGTCGAGCAGGCGGAGGAGTATTGCCATTCCCGCGAAAGGGAATTTGCATACCTTTTACTGCATGGGGTACTGCATCTTTTGGGATACAGCCATGACGGGGAAGAGGATACACGGAGGATGAGGAAAAGGGAAGAGGAAATACTGGAAGGCTTAGGCTTAACCCGATGACAACAACCCCGGCCGGGACAACTGAAAAAGCTCCTTTTTCAGCAGTTTCACATGGTTACCTTAGCACCCTTGATAAATGGAGGTATTGCCTTTGAAGGATAGAAAGCTGTTGGACAGCTTCAACGATGCGATAGCCGGCGTGATACTTGCTCTAAAGACACAGAGGAACATGAAGGTTCACTTTGTAATGGCGGCAGGGGCGCTGGGTCTGGGTCTTTTTCTGGGCCTTGGCAGGCTGGAGCTTCTGCTTTTGTTTTTTACAATTGTACTGGTGCTGGTCGCGGAAATGATAAACACCTCCATAGAGGCTGCAATAGACCTTACGGTGAAAACCTTCCATCCCTTGGCCAGGATAGCAAAGAACGTGGCCGCCGGAGCGGTGCTTATTTCGGCGGTTAATGCCATTGTGGCTGCCTATATTCTTTTTTTTAGTCGGCTTAACCCTCTGACCCTGACGGCGTTGAGACGGGTGCATCAGGCACCGGCCCACATAACCTTTATTAGTCTTATTATTGTGATACTGGCGGTGGTGGCGGTTAAGGCAAAGAGGGGAGAGGGCACACCCCTAAGGGGCGGTATGCCCAGCGGCCATGCTGCGGCAGCCTTTTGCGTAGTTACGGCGGTTGCCTTTATTTCCCAGGACATGCTGGTTACAACCCTTACGTTCCTGTTGGGGCTTTTGGTAATACAAAGCAGAATAGAGACAAGGATACATAACGCCTTTGAAACGATAATGGGCGCACTGCTGGGCGTTATAATAACTGTTTTGCTGTTCCAGCTGGTCCGCTGACTGCCGCCTGAAAGGGCCATAACCACAGCTGGTTGGGGGAGATGCTAAGGGGCACATGTCGTTGTGAGCGTAACGGTTATCGGATTCTTCGGGATGACACATAAAGAAATGTAATACTATTAGTTCGTTTTATACACATAAGAAGAGGGAGAAGAGAATGAGAAATAAGCAAATGATAATCGCAATAATAGTCATTGTTTTGGTTTGTGCAACAGTAACGGCAGTTGTCACCATCCTATACAACAAGCCCGCAGCAGCGCCGCCGGATGTGGCCCTGGAGGGGCCCGATATACGGGAACCGGCCGTTACCGAAGAACCGGAGGTGCCAAAGGAACAGATTTTTGTTGACGGAGTTATATGTCCCTTAGGCGGTGAAATGATAGAGCGGTCAGACCTTTACCCCAGACCGGTTGCGGTGATGCTGGACAATCATCCGGCGGCAAGACCCCAGGCCGGGTTGGAACAGGCGGAGGTGGTGTACGAGATACTGGCGGAGGGCAATATTACCAGATATATGGCGCTGTTTACGCACGGAACCGACCAGCCGGTGGGGCCGGTGAGGAGCGCAAGGTCCTATTACATAGACAAGTCCATGGAGTACAATGCCATATACCTACACGCCGGGGGCAGCCCCCAGGCATGGGACGATATAGAAAGGCTCAAGATTCCGTCCTTCAACGCAATGCACCTTGGTAAGCCGCTTTATTGGAGGGAAAAGCACAGGAAGGAGCCCCACAATGTATACACTGCCCTTGACAGGATACAGGCTTCGGCGGAAGCCAAAGGTTTTAACAAAACCGAAGGCGTAAAGGTTCATTCCTTTAACCTGCAAGACGAATTAATAGAGGGCAAAGAAACGGAAAGAGTATTGATAGCCTACCCCCAGAAATACAGGGTTTCCTATGAGTATTCCGGGGAGGAAGGGGTATATTTAAGGTATGTACTGGATAAGCCCCATGTGGATGAAAACAACGCTGGCTACCAGGTCCGGGCCAAAAACATAATAATACAGAGGGCGGTTCATAAAGTGGTGGATAGCGAAGGAAGAAGGGAAGTACACTTAGTGGGCAGCGGCAATGGATTTTACATAACCAACGGACGTTACACGCCCGTTACCTGGGAAAAGGCGGACAGGCGGTCACCTACTTACTTTTATTTTGAGGACGGGGAGGAAGTAATACTAAACCCAGGCAAAACTTGGATACAGGTTGTACCAACGGGCAGTGAAGTGACCTTTGAATAGGAGGTAGATTCAATGGATTATAGAAAACTACTGTCCCTGGCGGAGGAGGCTAAGGAGCGTTCATACTCGCCCTATTCCGGTTTCAGGGTGGGGGCGGCCATTTTAACAACCGACGGAAAGGTTATTACCGGCGCCAACGTGGAAAGTGCCACCTATGGGGCCACCATATGTGCCGAGCGTGCGGCGGTTGTAAGGGCGGTGTCTGAAGGGCATCGGGACTTTGAGGCCATCGCAGTGGCAAGCGATGCTAAGGAGGGGTCCTTCCCCTGCGGCATATGCCGCCAGTTTCTGGCGGAATTTGGCATTGGCATTAAGGTGATAACCGGCAAGGCGGAAGGAGAGATACAGGTAAACACGGTGGCGGACCTTTTGCCCTTTGCCTTTACTGGAAAGGAACTGCCTGGAAGGGAAAAAGAGTAGCCCTTTCGCATTAATGGAGAATACAAAGATGGTTTAAGTTATAGAATAAGAACGAAATGCATTTTTGGAGGTTAGCGTTATGGATGAAGGCTACAAATCGGGTTTTGCGGCTATAATAGGAAGGCCCAACGTTGGCAAATCAACGCTGCTTAACGCAATGGTGGGGGAGAAGGTATCCATAATATCCAAAAAGCCTCAGACAACCAGGAACAGCATTAGGGCGATTTACACCACCGACCATTTTCAGCTGGCTTTCCTGGATACACCAGGCATACATAAACCCAAAAACAAGCTGGGGGAATACATGCTTGCCTCGGCTGAGGCGTCGCTGGGTGAGGTGGACGTAATCGTATACGTGGTAGAGGCGGACGTCGGCATAGGCAGGGGGGATACCTATATACTGGAGATGCTCGAAAGGGTAAGAACTCCCGTTATACTGGCGGTGAACAAAACTGATATATGCGACCGCAGCAGTGTGGACGCACTGGTGGAGGAGTTCCGGGCAAAAAGGGATTTTGCGGATATAATACCCATTTCGGCACTTTCCGGGTATAACCTGAATATATTAAGGGGCGCCATAGTAGAAAAACTGCCGGAGGGGCCAAAATATTTCCCCGATGATATGATAACCGATCAGCCCGAGAGGTTTGTGGTCTCGGAAATTATTCGCGAAAAAACGCTGCTGCTTCTCGAGCAGGAAGTGCCCCACGGAATAGCGGTGGATGTAGAGCAAATGCAGGAGGATGAAAGGTCCGGCCTTTTGAATATATATGCAAACATTTATTGTGAAAAGGAATCCCATAAAAGGATAGTTATAGGCAAGGGCGGCGGTATGCTGAAAAAAATTGGGACCCTGGCGAGAAAGGATATAGAAAGTCTGCTGGGCTGCAGGGTATATCTGCAGCTTTGGGTAAAGGTCAAAAAGGACTGGAGAAACACTGCCGGGTCGCTGCATTCTTTCGGTTATCAATAACCAGGTCTTCCAAATATGGCATAATATAGCCCGTATAGTGCATTTCAAGTCGGTAAAAATATATGAAAGGCATTATCGGCTTTTTGCGCCGGAAAATTTTGACAGTACTGGAGGGGCATAAAAATGATAAGGGATTTTATTTGGAAGGCCTTCGAAGAAACGGGTGATACGAGGTATTATCTTGAGTATAAAAAGTGGCAGGACGACTATTACAAACGGCAGGAACCTAAACGGGATAACAGGATGGATAAAACAGGATAAAGAGGATGAATCAAAATGCTTGTAAAGACAAGGGGGCTTGTGACAAAGACGGTTAATTTCGGAGAAGGGGACAAGATCCTAACCATTTTAACGGAAAAATACGGCAAAATCCAAGCCATGGCAAAGGGCGCCCGCAGACAGCGGAGCAAGCTGGTGGCGGGTACCCAGCTTTTTTGCTATTGCGATTTTGTTTTATTCAAAGGGAAAACCTGGTATTATATAGACCAAGCGGAGATAATAAATACTTTCCATACGATAAGAAACGACCTTGTGACGCTCAGCTGCTGCACCTACCTTATGGAACTGGCCGGTGAAGTGGTACAGCCCGGACAGGCGCCGGGCAGACTGCTGCAGGTTGTGCTGGAGGCCCTTGAGCTGTACGCTGCAGGGGAGAGCCACCCGGAGGTGCTGCTTAGGGCTTCCGAGCTTAAAATATTGGCCTATGCAGGGTTTAAGCCCCAACTGGAGCGCTGTGTCAACTGCGGGGGGACCACAGAGGCCGTAAGTTTTAGCCCAGGCTCGGGAGGGGTACTGTGTCCTGTCTGTGAAAAGTCCGACCCCTACCGATACAGTATAAGCCGTGGAGCAATAAGCGTAATGAAGCTTATGATGGGGTGGAGACTTAAAAAACTGGACTGTTTAAGGGTTGATGGGCATATACTAAAGGAACTGGAAAAAATAATGAGGGCCTATGTGGCGATACATATAGACAAGGATTTTTCTTCAACCAGGTTTTTGGATAGTATTAAAAATAAAGTTACAGGGAGGCTGAAATAATGGAGATTACACTTGAAAAGATCGACATAATAAGGGAGCGCACCGGCCTTACGTACAAGGAGGCCAAGGAAGCCCTGGAGCAGTGCGGTGGCGACGTGGTAGAGACCCTGATTCACTTAGAAGCCACCCAGAAGGGCGAAAAATGGACCGAGAGCCTGTCTGTGGCGGGCAATGAGGTGCTGGATAAGCTTAAGGAACTGCTTAAGCAGGGAAACGTCACAAAAATAAGGGTCAAGAAGGATAACAATACGATACTGGACATACCAGTCACCGCCGGGGCTATTGGTACGCTACTGGCACCGCAACTGGCCGCAATTGGTGCTGTGGTTGCCGTTATTTCCAAGACGACGGTGGAAATTGAAAAGCCGGGCGGAGAGGTGATAAACTTAAGCGATATAGTAGAAAGGAAGGCGGGGGCTGCAAAGGGTTTTATAGATGACTTGGCGGACGATGCAAAGGATATGATGGGCAAAACCAAGAGAAGAGTCAGGGTAAGAAAGCCCGATGGGCAAAAGGATTGACAAATTATTGTTAATCGGTTAGACTAAACATAATTTAGATTACAGCCATGCGAAGAAGCAGAGGAGTAACCGGTTGGGTTGGCTAAGCGAGCCGGGGAAGGTGCAAGCCCGGTACAGCAGACCGGTGAAGGGCGCTGCGGAGCAGCTGCAAATAAGGAGGGTGCCTTGAGGGTACCAATTAGGGTGGAACCGCGGAAGACTCGCTCTTTCGTCCCTATGGGGGATGAGGGAGCTTTTTATTTAGCTATTTACATGCAAAAATTTACGCGAGGAGGAAGACGTATGGCAAAGGAATACTCCATGGAAAAACTGGTATCGCTTTGCAAGACAAGGGGTATAATATTTCCCGGCTCTGAAATTTACGGGGGCCTGGCCAACACCTGGGATTATGGCCCCTTGGGGGTGGAGCTCAAAAACAACGTGAAAAGGGCCTGGTGGAAAAAGTTTGTGCAGGAGAGCCCCTATAATGTGGGACTTGATGCAGCGATACTAATGAACCCCAGGACCTGGATAGCGTCGGGCCACGTAGGCAGTTTCAACGACCCCCTTATGGACTGCAAAAAGTGTAAGTCCCGGTTCAGGGCGGATAAGCTAATAGAGGACTACTACAGGAAAGCGGAAGAGGAAGCCGTAGTCGACGGCTGGGACAACCAAAGGATGGAACAGTTTATTGGGGAAAAGGGAATAAAATGCCCCGACTGCGGCGAGCATGACTTCACCGGCATAAGGCAGTTCAATCTGATGTTCAAGACCTTCCAGGGGGTAACGGAGGATTCCCAGTCGGAGATTTTTTTAAGGCCGGAGACCGCCCAGGGTATATTTGTGAACTTCAAGAACGTAATGAGGAGCACCAGGAAAAAGATGCCCTTCGGGATAGCCCAGATAGGTAAATCCTTCAGGAACGAGATAACGCCGGGTAACTTTATATTCAGGACCAGGGAATTCGAACAGATGGAGCTGGAGTTCTTCTGCGCCCCCGACGAGGACCTCAAGTGGTTTGAATACTGGAAGGACTTTTGTAAAAACTGGCTGTTGGAACTGGGCATGACTAAAGAAAATTTCAGGATGAGGGACCACAGCCCCGAGGAGCTTTCCCACTACAGCAAAGCCACCACCGATATCGAGTACAAATTTCCCTTCGGCTGGGGTGAGCTGTGGGGAATAGCCGACCGGACCGATTATGACCTGAAGCAGCATATGGAGCACTCAGGAGAGGACTTCTCCTACACCGACCCCTTCACCGGAGACAAGTACATCCCTTACTGCATTGAGCCGTCCCTCGGGGTGGACCGGATGCTGCTTGCGTTCCTTGCGGACGCCTATGACGAGGAGGACCTGGGAGGCGGTGATTCAAGGACTGTGCTAAGGCTCCATCCCGCCCTTGCGCCAATTAAGGCGGCGGTGTTCCCCCTTTCCAAAAAACTGGGTGGGCAGGCCTTTGAACTTTACAGCCGACTGCAGAAGAACTTCGTGGTGGATTATGACGAGGCGGGCAGCATAGGAAAGAGGTACCGAAGGCACGACGAGGTGGGTACGCCATTTTGTATAACCTACGACTTTGACAGTGTGAATGACAACTCGGTGACGGTAAGGGAGCGGGACAGCATGGAGCAGATAAGGATAAGCATAGACGAACTGGAAGCCTACCTTCAGGATAAGCTGGAGTACTAGGTAAAAAAGGGACAAGGGACGGTTCTTTGTCCCTTTTTGCATTCAAAATAGTAGAGCAGGGAACGGTTTAATGGTTATTCACCCAGTTTTTTGTGTAAAAAAGAAGGATTAAATGACTTATTATGGAATTATTACATATTAAACGTATCCTGGGGTGATAAAAGTGGTCAGAGTTGCCCGAGAGAATAGTGCAACGTCCATATACCATGTTATGTTCAGAGGCAACGGTAAGATGGACATTTTTTTGGACAATGAAGATAGGCGCAAATTTTTGACTATCATGGAAACCAAACAGCAAACCGCCTTTTATGAGGTTTTTGGCTATTGCCTTATGACTAATCACGTACATTTACTGTTAAAAACCGGCAAGGAGAGTATTGGCCAGAGTATGAAAAGAATAGGCATCAGTTATGCACACTATTTCAATAAAAAGTATAATCGGGTTGGACATGTGTTTCAGGACAGGTTTAGAAGCGAAGTCATTGAGAATGAAAGATACTTGCTTGCAGCACTTCGGTATATTCATAACAATCCGGTAAAGGGCGGACTAGTAAATGATCCATCTCAGTACCGATGGTCAAGTTACAGTTACTTCCTGAAACCAACCCAGGCAGATAGTTCGTTTGTTAATACTCAATTCATATTAAAAATACTCTCTAATGATACTTGGAAATCGCTGCAATTGTTCAAAGAATTTTCCCGTGGCAGGGATGACAATGCATTCATGGATGTAGAAGAAGAGCCTAGTAAAGCGTACTCCATTAATAGTATTAAGGACGCTCAAGACTTTATAGAACAGTACTTAAAGGGTATAGGCGTGGGTTTTAAAAACTTAAAAAGAAAGGAATACAAAGCGATAAGGGACCAATTGATTATTAAGCTAAAAGAAGAATCCAATTTGTCAGTAAGAGAAATTGGCGGTTTAATGGGAGTAAGTAAAAATGTGGTGGCCAGAAAATAGCGGGATAAGGGTCAGGCCTCATATCCCGCAATCATTTCCACAGAATAATGTTTTAAAAACCAGTATAGTAACGTCTTCTGCGTCGGCGTCTTCTTCCAAATAGTTCAGCAAGTAGAATAACTGCTACCAGGTCCCGAAATATGCCCTCCCTATCGGAATAGAATTGTCTGCTATCGTGCCAGTCTCCAAGGAATTCTTGGCTGCTTCTATCATATACGTTGCGTATCATGTCATCGACAACGGACCTCGGGGGGTACACATTATCCCGCAGTTGCCCCATCCTCTCCCTTTGCAGTATCTCATCCACCGAATGTCGGTAAATGGCCTGGCATGCATGGGGGTACATTTCGAGCATGTATCTGCAATCGGCGTCATCCTGCATGGCTATCATCCTGTAGGGGCAATGGTCATAATATTCGTTTCGGCTGCTGTTCATAAAAAACCTCCTCTCTTTGTTCCGGTACATAATATTCACTGGTATTATAACTGTTGACTAACCTTGAGTGATGCAATATTGGCCCTGAAAGTAATTGGCTAGGTGGACGAAGAGTTTTTTCCCCTTCCAAAAAGGGACAAAGAACCGTCCCCTGTCCCTTTTTTAGAGTAGCACGATAGGCATGAATGTTGTATACTATATAATAATGTATAAGCAAAACAGAGGGGTGAGGGATATTAAACTTTCCGACAGGCAAACGCAGATTGTGGAAATAGTTAAATCGGAGCAGCCCATAACCAGCGAGCAGGTTGCAGAAAGACTAAACCTTACCCGAGCTGCTCTCCGGTCCGACCTTTCCATTCTTACAATGACGGGAATCCTTGAAGCCAGGCCCAAGGTGGGGTATTCCGTGACCGGGCGAATACCAACAAACATGATTGCAGATTTTATAAACAACATACTTGTAAAGGACATAAAAACTCGGCCGGTGGTGGTGGACGTTGATACAAGCGTCTATGACGGCATAGTAACCCTGTTCCTCGAGGACGTGGGCACTATTTTTGTGCAATCGGAAGGGTACCTCGCCGGAGTGGTTTCCCGAAAGGACTTTTTGAAACACGCCATGGGCAAGACCGATCTGGATAGGATACCTATAAGCATGGTTATGACCAGGATGCCCAATATAGTTACACTGGAGGACGATGAAACCCTGGCTGGGGCCATAGCTAAAATGGTGGAGCATGAGGTGGATTGTATACCGGTTGTTTCCAGGGAGGATTCCGAGGGTGGGAAGGATAAACTGAAAGTAACAGGAAGGATATCAAAAACCGGCATGATAACGGTAATAAACGAAATGCTTACAGATTGATTGAGGGAGGAATGCAGCGTTATGAATGAAGATGGGCCCAGAATATTTATAGTATCCGATTCCATAGGTGAAACGGCGGAAAAGGTGGTAAAGGCTGTCGCGATACAGTTTAATTCGGATATCACCGAAATAAGGAAGCAATCCAATGTCACCGACAAGTCCCAGATAATAAGGATTATACGAGAAGCAAAGAATTACAACAGCATAGTGGTGTACACCATCGTGCTGCAGGAACTGAAAACGACCCTGGAGGAGGAGTGCGACAAATACGGGGTACCCAGGGTGGACATACTGGGTCCCCTTATGGAGGCGCTGAGCAAGGTCTCCACAACTACTCCCAAGCTGGAGGCGGGCCTTATATACAAGCTGGATGAGCAGTACTTCAAAAGGGTGGACGCGGTGGAGTTCGCAGTTAAATACGATGACGGCAAGGACCCCAGGGGTATCCTGAAGGCGGATGTGGTCATTATTGGCGTATCTCGCACGTCGAAGACGCCCTTAAGCATGTACCTGGCGCACAAGAACTATAAGGTGGCAAACGTTCCGCTGGTACCGGAGATTTCGCCGCCCGAGGAACTGTTTGAGATACCGGCAAAGAGGGTAATAGGGCTTACGGCGGACCCCGAAAAGCTCAACCTGATAAGGCGGGAAAGGCTTAAGACGCTGGGTCTTAAAGACAATGCCAACTATGCCAGTATGGAAAGGATACTGCTAGAGCTCGAACACGCCGATGCTCTTTTTAAAAAGCTTGGTTGTACAGTTATAGACGTATCCAAAAAGGCTGTGGAGGAGACGGCCAGTATTGTTATTCAGATGTTAAAGGAGGCGTGAAGGATGGAAAAGTACGTTTATATGTTTGAAGAAGGCAAAGCCGGCATGAAGGATATTTTGGGCGGAAAGGGCGCCAACCTGGCAGAAATGACCAGGATAGGACTTCCGGTACCGCCGGGGTTCACCGTTACCACTAAGGCCTGCAATAAATACTATTCCGATTGGGGGAACCGGCTATCTCCCGAGCTTACGGAAGAATTGTTCATGAGCGTTGGAAAACTTGAAAAAATAACAGGTAAAACCTTCGGGGACGTTGATAACCCATTGCTGGTCTCTGTTCGCTCCGGCGCAGCCGTTTCAATGCCCGGTATGATGGATACCATTTTAAACCTAGGCCTTAATGACATATCAGTGATAGGGCTTGCCAGGTCCACCAAAAACGAAAGGTTTGCCTACGACAGCTACAGAAGGTTTATACAGATGTTTGGTGACGTGGTATGCCAGATAGAAAAATACAAGTTTGATGGCATCCTTGATATGGTTAAGAAGAAGAAGGGCGCCGAGTTTGATACCGATTTGGACGCGGAGGATCTGAAAGAGGTAGTTAAAAGGTACAAGGAGCTATACAGCCAGGAAAGATCGGAGGAGTTTCCCCAGGACCCCGGGGACCAGCTGATGCTGGCGGTTGGGGCGGTGTTCAGGTCATGGAACAACCCAAGGGCCAGGGCGTACAGGAACATAAACGATATACCGCATAGCCTTGGCACAGCGGTCAACGTCCAGTCAATGGTGTTCGGGAACATGGGGGGTACCTCCGGCACCGGAGTTGCCTTTACGCGGAATCCCGCCACCGGCGAAAAAGCCCTGTTCGGCGAGTTTTTGCTAAACGCCCAGGGAGAGGACGTGGTTGCGGGCATAAGAACGCCAGAGCCCATTGAAAGTATGGATGAGGTATTCCCCGATGTACATAAACAGTTCCGGGAGATCGCAAAGCTATTAGAGAAGCACTATAGAGACATGCAGGATATAGAGTTTACTGTGGAAAAGGGTAAACTCTATATCCTGCAGACCCGCAACGGCAAAAGGACCGCCGCCGCAGCGGTAAAGGTGGCGGTGGACCTTGTGGAGGAGGGCCTTATTACAAAGGAAGAGGCCCTTATGAGGGTCCCGCCGGGACAGCTGGACCAGCTACTACATCCCAACTTTGACGTGAGGATGTTGGAGAAGGCCGAGTTTTTAGCCCAGGGGTTGCCGGCATCACCGGGAGCTGCCACCGGGGCGGTATATTTCACCGCCGAGGAGGCGGTAAAGGCCGCCCAGGCCGGGGCAAAGGTAATTCTCGTACGGCAGGAGACCTCGCCGGAGGACATAGAGGGTATGGACGCAGCGGAAGGGATCTTAACCTCAAGGGGCGGCATGACGTCCCACGCGGCGGTGGTGGCCCGGGGTATGGGCAAATGCTGCGTTGCCGGCTGCGGCACCATAAGGGTGGATGAGAACCAAAAAAGGTTTACAGTAAAGGGCATAACGGTATCCGAAGGGGATTGGGTATCATTGAACGGAAGCACCGGCAGGGTGTACTTAGGAAACATACCCACCACCGAACCGGAATTATCCGGCAGCTTTGCCACGCTTATGGGCTGGGCAGACGAGATAAGGGAATTGGAGGTATGGGCCAACGCAGACAACCCGAAGGACGCTGCCACCGCGTTACGTTTTGGCGCCGAGGGCATAGGCCTTTGCAGGACTGAGCATATGTTCTTTGAGGAGGACAGGATACCGGTTGTCAGGGAAATGATTTTGTCAACCACCACCGAGCAGAGAGAAAAGGCCCTTGGAAGACTTCTGCCCATGCAAAAAGAAGACTTTAAGGGGATATTTAAGGCGATGGGAGAAAAACCGGTAACCATTAGGCTTCTTGATCCGCCGCTACACGAATTCCTTCCCAGGGAAGAGCGGGATATCAAGGCCCTGGCAGAGGATATGAATATGAGCGTTGCAGATATTATCTGCCTTATAAAGTACCTTGAGGAGTTCAACCCCATGCTGGGGAACCGGGGCTGCCGGCTGGCGATTACATTCCCGGAGATAGCAAGGATGCAGACAAGGGCCATTATTGAAGCTGCTATAGAGGTAATAAAGGAGACAGGCATAAGGGTTAACCCGGAGATTATGGTTCCTTTAATAGGGAACGTCTCCGAGTTTAAATACTTAAAGGACCTTATAGTTGAAACCGCCGATGAAATAATACGTCAGTCGGGGGTAGACCTCCATTACCTAACCGGCACCATGATTGAGGTGCCACGGGCTGCCCTTACCGCCGACGAGGTGGCAAAGGAAGCGGAGTTTTTCTCCTTTGGCACCAACGACCTAACCCAGATGGCCATGGGCTTTTCCAGGGACGATGCTGGAAAATTCCTGGAGGACTATAAAAACAAGGGTATAATAGAGGCCGACCCCTTCCAGAAGCTGGACCAGGTGGGCGTTGGCAAGCTGGTGGACATGGCGGTAAAACTGGGCAAAAAAGCCCGGCCGGATATAAAGCTTGGCATATGCGGTGAGCACGGCGGGGAGCCTTCATCGATAGACTTCTTCCATAGGGTGGGCCTTGATTACGTCTCCTGCTCGCCCTTTAGGGTGCCAATCGCCAGGCTGGCCGCTGCCCAAGCTGCAATAAATTTCGCACGTTAATTGTCGATGTTCTACATTTTAAATAAGCTGTCTACCTAAAAAATTAGACATATATCGGGAAATGATAGTTCTGTTTAGCTAGACTATCAGTTAAAAC
>JAAYJF010000131.1 GCA_012523075.1 Clostridiales bacterium
AACAGAATGCCCTTGCCGGGGTCGTCTATATGCATGGCGTCCCGTATCGCATTCACTATACCCTCGGCCTTGTCCCTTTCTATTATTATCATCACTATTTCCTTCTCCGGTTCTATGTTCATCGCAAAGAATTTAATGTTCTCGTGTATGCCCGAGCCCCTGGCATTTATAATGGTGGCGCCGGTTGAGCCCGCTTTCGTGGCAGCATCCACCACTTCCTGGCCCAGGCCCTTTTCCACCACGGTGAAGATTACTTCATAGCCCATGCTACTTCCTCCCCTTCGCGAATCTTTGCGGGTTAAATCGTGCAGCCCGTATACCCTTCTTACCGGCATTGTCACTATTATACCGTGATTTGGCTTTTCCATCTGGAATTTTTCCGTCAGATGGTCATGGATACCGTCCTCCAGGCCGTGGGGCGTTACCATTAAAACAATCTCTTTCCTTGCCTCGTCAAGGCCCAGCGCCTTTAAAATGGGGTTTCTGACGGTGCCCCGGCCAAGGAAAATAGTGCCCCCGGTCACACCGGCCTTTTTTGCTTCCTTCAGTATCCTACTGCCCATCCCAAACTCGACAATGACCAGGTTAATCACATATTCGTAACCGCCGGCGGGATTTTGCATCCATATCAACTCCTTTTCGATGCCTTCTGTTTATATAAGAGCCCCAATACCTGTATGGCTATAAGCGGTGTCAGGGCCACCATCGCTATTACTCCAAAACCCTCCATCAATACATCGGCCCCCGGCGTGGCTTCGGCCACCCCCTGGGCAAAGGCCAGTATAAATGTTGCGGCCATCGGCCCCGAGGCCACTCCCCCGGAGTCAAAGGCAATTCCCACAAACAGCCTGGGTGCGAAATAGGAAAGGGTTATCGCTATTATATACCCCGGCACCAAAAGGTGCCACAGCTGCATTTCCGGAATGAGGATTCTTGCCATCGAAAGCGATACGGCTATGGCAACACCTATTGACAGCGAATACAGTATGTTCTTTTTCCTAATATGCCCGCTTGTGACCTCTTCAATCTGCTCGTTTAATACGTACACCGCGGGCTCGGCAAGCACCACCGTAAACCCAAGCAAAAACCCGGTCACAATGACAATCCAGTTTTTCCCGAAGGATGCAACCGCATAGCCGACAGCGGTCCCGGCTTCCATAAACCCTGCATTCACGCCGGTAAGAAACAGCACAAATCCTGTAAAGGTGTAAACCAGGCCCTTTATGATTTTAACAAGCTGCACCCTGCCAAGTTTAATGAGTGTCGCCTGGAAAATAAAAAACAAAACTATAATGGGCACCAGGGCCAGCAAAACTTCAACAGCTATCCTGGGAATACTCTTAACGAACGGGTACAGTATGCCTAAGTTTTCGTCCGGGGCGGGCGGTATGCCGCCGGCCAGCGATTTAATCCCCGAGATTATGCCCATGGAGAGCACCGCCAGCATGGGACCCGCAGAGGCTATGCCCAGCAGGCCGAAGCTGTCTTCCTCCGACTGCTTTCCCCCCTCGGTGGACGCCACGCCAAGACCCAATGCCAGTATAAAGGGTACCGTCATGGACCCGGTTGTCGCTGCACCGGAATCAAAGGCAATGCCAAGGAATAGTTTTGGGGATAATATCAACAGTATAAATATTATTGCATAGAGTATGGTGAGCAATTTGCTCATTGAAATCTTAAACGCAATCCTGAAAAGGCCCAAGGCCAGCATTATCCCTATCCCTATCGAAACCACCACAAGCAGTGCCCACTGCGATATCGCGCCGGACGTGACCTGCTGGACCTGCTTGGCCAGCACCATTAGGTCGGGCTCGGCTATGTTTATGAAGAAACCTAGGACAAGGCCGGCTATTAAAAGCAGGGGCAAACTTCTTTTTCTCGTTATGGACGACCCCATGTGCTGGCCGATGGGCTGGATGGCCAGGTCCGCACCAAATAAAAATATCCCCAGCCCGAGTATTATAAAAACAGCTCCCACGATAAAACGCCAGACCAGTTCCCTACCTATAGGGGCTATGGTGTAGTTCAGTATAAGGAGGATAATTGTAACAGGCAGGACTGCAAATACTACGTCCTTGAATTTTTGTTTCAGCGCATTCAACTAATCAGCTCCTTTTTCCCGTCAATCTTTCATAGGCTGTGGTGCTATATACTAACGCAATACATAAAGGGTAATACTATACCGTAATAGGCTTCATTTTTCCAAAGCAAAAACCGGGAAGGGATTCCCCGGCTTTGTTTTAATGGATTAAAGAACATCTATATTTTCTATGCCCGCTTGCAGACCTATGGCATGATTAACCGGCAGGGAAAAACAGATACCCTTTCCAGCGGTATTTAACCCTGCCTCGCGGGTAATGCTTTCCATAATGGTACGCCTTGTCTCCTGTGGTGCAAGTATAAGGACAAGGTCCTTTTCCGGTTGTATGGTTATACCAAGATATTTTACTGCTTCCTTTGAACCCAAACCACGGGCATGGACTAGTGTACCGCCAGTTGCCCCGGCGGCTTTGGCAGCCTCCATAACCTGTTCAAAGAAGCCGCTATTTACGATAGTAATTATTAAATGATGAGGTTCCCTTTGTGTTACAGCCATTTCATCACTTCCCATCTCTAGATTTTCATCAGCCTGCTTAAGAGTCATCGAAAGGATACTACTAATACTGCTTAAGCTTATTGTGCAGGCTACTCCTGTTCCCGG
>JAAYJF010000083.1 GCA_012523075.1 Clostridiales bacterium
ACCGGCGACGATGTACGGGAGGTACAGCGAAGGCTTAAGAACTGGGGCTACTACGACGGAGCAGTTGACGGCGTATACGGCCCCAAAACCTTCCAGGCGGTCAAGGACTTCCAGGCCAAGCACGGTATTTCAACCACTGGCACGGTGGGACCCCAGACAAGGGCTGCCCTGGGTATGCCAACGGCGGCCCAGGCAGCAGGCTATACCCCCGCCCGGGGCGCTTCCACCCGGGACAACGTATATCTTATGGCCCAGGCCATCCACGGCGAGGCAAGGGGCGAGCCCTATGTAGGCCAGGTGGCGGTAGGGGCGGTTATTATGAACAGGGTTAACCATCCGTCCTTCCCCAACAGCATAGCGGGGGTAATATTCCAGCCCGGCGCCTTTACCGCCGTTGCCGACGGCCAGATGTTCATGAACCCGGACGAAAGCTCAATGAAGGCGGCCAGGGATGCCCTGAACGGGTGGGACCCCGTCGGCGGGGCAATATACTATTACAACCCCGCGAAAACTACCAACAGGTGGATTTATTCAAGGCCGGTGGTGAAGGTGATAGGCAAGCATTACTTTGCAAAATAGACCATATGATATGAAAGGAAGTGAAAGGGCTTGAACAGGCATAGGACAATAACGCTTCTGCTGCTGGTTGCACTGCTTGCCACCGGCATTTGGGGGTACGACCAGTACCGGCAGAAGAACAATTACCAGGTTTATCTCCAGAACCAGTATCACAGGATGTTTTATGAGCTTATTGACCATGTGGAAACCATCGAGGCCGACCTTGCCAAAACGATGGTTGCGGATTCGCCCAGGCAGAACCAGCTTTTATTTTCCGACGTGTGGCGGCAGGCTTTCTCTGCCCAGGAGAAGCTAAACCAGCTTCCCATATCCCACCTTACCCTAAGCAATACCTCCAAATTCCTGACCCAGGTGGGAGACTATGGCTACAGCATTACTAGAAAAAACGCTGACGGTACTCCCGTATCGTCGGAGGATTGGTCCAACCTGGAGGAACTGCATAACTACGCGGGGTACCTGACGGTGGAACTGCAAAAGCTGCGTAACGCGATACAGGAAAACAACATAGGCCTTGCCAGCCTGGCCCGGGAAGGGGGCCATATTTTCGCCCGGGCCTCCGACAACATGCCCCATCGCGAGTTTACAAGGATTGAGCAGGAGATGGTGGACTACCCCACCCTTATATACGACGGACCCTTTTCAGAGCACATACAGGACATTGCGCCAAAGGGTCTTACCGGGAAAAACATAGATTACCAAAGGGCGGAGCAGGTGGCACGGGAATTTCTTAAAGGCATGGACATACGAAGCATAAAAAAAATTGGGGACGGAAACGGTGATATAAAGACCTTCGGCCTTGAGGTGCTTACCGGGGACGACAACAGGATATACATGGATATAAGCCGCAAGGGTGGGCATGTGGTGTGGATGCTGAATCAGCGGGACGTAAGCAGCGTGAATACCTCCCCCAGCCGTGCGACGGAACTGGCTAAAAAATTCCTGGAGCAGAATGGCTATGAGGATATGACGCCCACCTACTCCATGAGGTACGACAATATTTCGGTCATAAACTTCGCCTATCTTGACGGCGAGGTGGTGGTGTATACCGACCTAATCAAGGTTAAGGTAGCCCTTGACAACGGTGAAATTATGGGCTTTGAGGCGGAAGGGTACCTGAAGGCGCACCATAAAAGGGACCTGCCCGAGCCCAAGCTTACGAGGGACGAAGCCGGGGAAAGGATAAGCATGCGGATGGATTCCGACGGGGAGGCACGGCTAGCCCTCATTCCCCTTGAGAACAAGGACGAGGTCCTGTGCTACGAATTTAAAGGCAGTTTCGGCGGCGATGACTTCCTTGTGTATATAAACGCTCTTACCGGCAAAGAGGAAAGGATTCTAAAACTGCTGCGCAGCGAAAACGGAACCCTCACAATTTAGTTAAAAAATGCCAATGGTTATGAGTCAATATATTAACACTTATAAAAAAACCGTTTTCGTAAAAAATAATACCGCAACATTTTGGAGGTCGGCTGATGGGATTTGGTCGGCCTTTGAAATAAGGATAAGGAGGTCGTCAAATGGCTCGAAGGGGTATTATGTCCGAAAACCTTAAGGAGGAAATCGCCAGGGAGTTGGGAGTGTATAACACCGTCAAAAGCGAAGGCTGGGGCTCGGTATCCTCCAGGGATTGCGGAAATATAGTAACCAAGGCCATTGAGATAGCCGAAAGAAACGTAATGAAATAACGTATTAAAAAAGCCAGGGGAGAAATCTCCTGGTTTTTTTTAGGTTTTAGAAAGGTCGCGGGGAGGCAATAATACAAACATGGAAGCACATAAAGCAGCCATTTACAATGTTGAATAATAAATGAAATAGGGGTAGAATATGAATATTAAAGGAAGGAAATTGGAATTTAAGGGGTGGTATGTCTTTGAATAAAAAGCTGAGGGTCGCGGTGGTCTTTGGGGGTCAATCGGGGGAGCACGAGGTATCTCTCATGTCGTCTACATCCATTATAAATGCACTGGACAAAGAAAAGTACGAAATAATAATGATAGGAATAACCCGGCAGGGAGCGTGGAAATATTATGACGGCCCCATTGATGGGGTTATTACCGGAGAATGGGAAAAAAACGCCAGAAACCTGGACCAAAGCGAGTACAATTTTCTGACCACCGGGGAAAGCTGCCCCGGTGAGAATATTGACGTTGTGTTCCCGGTGCTCCACGGGCCGATGGGGGAGGACGGAACCATCCAGGGTTTGTTTGAGCTGGCAGGCCTTGCCTATGTAGGCTGTGGGGTACTTGCATCGGCGGTGGGGATGGATAAAACGTTTTCTAAACTGGTTTTTGAAAGGTGGGGCCTTAAACAGGCCGATTATCTTGTATTCGCCAAGCAAGACCTCGACGAGGACAGGGACGGCGTTATTTTATCCGTTGAAAAAAGATTTAAATATCCGGTGTTTATTAAACCCGCCAATATGGGTTCCAGTGTGGGCATAACCAAGGCCCACGGCAGGGAGGACCTTAAAAGCGGGCTGGACCTTGCGGCCCGGTACGACCGGAAAATAATAGTGGAGGAGTTTATAGACGGCCATGAGGTGGAGTGCTCGGTGCTGGGGAATGATACTCCCAGGGCGTCGGTGGTTGGGCAGATATTACCCTCCAACGAGTTTTACGATTATAAGGCCAAGTATTTTGATGACGGCAAAAGCGGCCTTGTCATTCCTGCTGACATATCGCCAAGGGCCACTGCCCGGGTAAAACAAATGGCGGTGCAGGCCTTCCGGGCCATAGATGGAAGCGGTCTTGCAAGGGTGGATTTCTTTGTAGACAAAAGGACCGACGAGGTATACATAAACGAAATAAACACCATGCCCGGATTTACCAAGATAAGCATGTATCCAAAACTGTGGGATGCGGCGGGGCTACCCTATCCGCAGCTTCTGGACACGCTGATTGACCTGGCCCTGGAAAGGCAAGCCCAGAAGGTAAACACCGCATTGGTGTAGTGGCCAGTGGTCAGTGGCCAGTGGCTAGTGGTTAGAACCTGTGCCCATGCACTACCAACTACGAACTACCAGCAACCAACTGTTTTTATGGGAGGAGAAAAAATGGCAGAATTACTAAAGAAGATAAAGGGTAATACCTATTACATAAAGGGGCCTGTTAACACCGGCCTGTACGTATACGACCAAAACCGCTGCGTGGTAGTGGATACCGGCAGCAGCGACGACTGGGGCAGGAAGATATACAAGGCCCTTAAAGCCGAAGGCCTTGAGGCGGAGATGATCATAAACACCCATTCCCACGCAGACCACTTCGGCGGGAACAATCTTCTGGTTAAGAGGACCAATGCGGAGGTAGCAGCCAGCGGTATCGAAGCGGCTATAATCTCAAACCCCTATCTCGAACCCTTATACCTTTATTCCGCACACCCGCCTAAGGCCCTGCAGAACAGATTCCTAATGGGCAAGGAGTGCAGGGTGGACAGGATAGTGGAGCCGGGGAACTTTACCATCGGCCAGACCACCCTTGAAATTGTGGACCTTAAGGGCCACAGCCCCGGACATATAGGGGTAGCCACCCCCGACGGAGTGCTTATGGCGGGGGATGCATACTTTTCCACCCATATTGTAGAAAAATACAAGCTGACCTACTTTATCAACATAGCGGACACGCTGGATACGCTAAACAGGCTTAAGGATACCGATTATTGCTATTACCTGCCCTGCCACGGCGATTTGAGCAGCGATATAGGCGAAGAAATCCATTCTAACCTTAAAGCCATAAACGAGACAATGGGGATGATAAGGTGGGAGCTGATAAAACCCCTCACCCGGGAGGAACTGGGGGCGGCCATAACCGAGAAGTACAATCTGGACCTCAATACGACCCAATACTATCTCAACCAGTCTTCCCTGGCTGCGTATCTTTCCTACATGACGGATGAGGGCATGCTGAAAAGACGTATAGAGGGACGTAGGATGGTATGGGAGGCTGTTTAAAATTGGCCTATAGTGGATTTTATAAGGGTATATTTGGCTTGATAAACAGGGAAGTAATATATATAATATATGTATTCCGTTTGGGAGTGCATTAACTCCAAACTGTTGGGAGGTAACAAACAATGAATATGGTTCAGAAGATAACTGAACAGATAAGAGAGATAGTCGGCGAATCCGTCAAGGGTTGCATAGATAAAGGAATACTCAGAGTTGAAAGCATCCCGGAAATACAGGTAGAGACCCCCAGAGAAAGGGAACACGGGGACTTTTCAACCAATATAGCAATGGTTTTGGCAAAGCAGGCCAAAAAGAGCCCCGTAGCGGTTGCGAAGGATATTGTGGACAACGCCGATTACGAAGGCACCTATGTGGATAATATGGAGATAGCCGGGCCGGGCTTTATCAATTTCCGGCTTAACAACCTATGGCTGTACAAAACCGTGGAGATTATACATAACGAAAAGGATGATTACGGCCGGGTGGATATAGGCAATGGCAAAAAAGTAATGGTGGAGTTTGTAAGCGCAAACCCCACCGGCCCCATGCATATGGGCAATGCCCGCGGAGCAGCCCTAGGGGATTCCCTTGCTGCGGTGCTGGATGCCGCTGGCTATGATGTGACCCGTGAGTTTTATATTAATGACGCTGGTAACCAGATAGAAAAGTTCGGAAAGTCACTGGAGGCAAGATACCTGCAGCTGTTTGACCGGGACGCCCAGGTGCCGGAGGGCGGGTACCAGGGCGAGGACATAATAGACCTTATGAAGGAACTGAAAGAGCGCGATGGGAACAAATACCTTGATATGGAACCGGAGGAAAGACAGGGCATATTTATACGGTATGCGCTTAGAAAGAATTTGGACAAGATAAAGGCCGACCTCGCTGACTTTGGCGTGAATTTTGACGTATGGTTTTCAGAGCAGTCGCTGTATGACAGCAACGAGATTACAAAAGCGATAGACTACCTGACCGAGAAAGGGCATACATACGAACAGGAGGGGGCTATTTGGTTCAAGGCCTCCGAGTTTGGCGTGGAAAAGGACGAGGTGCTTGTAAGAAGCAACGGCATACCTACCTATTTTGCCGGCGATATAGCCTATCACAGGAACAAATTCATAACCCGCGGCTACGACTGGGTGATAAATATCTGGGGGGCGGACCACCACGGCCATGTGCCTAGGATGAAGGGCGGCGTTGACGCCCTGGGCATTGACCCCGACAGGCTGGACGTAATAATAATGCAGCTGGTAAGGCTGCTCAGAGACGGCGAAGTGGTGCGAATGTCCAAACGCCGCGGCCAGGCCATTACCCTTTCCGACCTTATTGAGGAAGTGGGCAGGGACGCGGCCCGGTTCTTCTTCAACCTGCGGGCCGCTGATACCCATCTTGACTTCGACCTTGACCTGGCGGTTGAGAAGTCCAGCGACAACCCGGTATTTTATGTACAGTACGCCCACGCCAGAATATGCAGTATACTCAGCCAGATAGAGCAGGAAGGAATAAGGGTCCCTGCCATAGACGGTATCAACCTCACGCTGCTTAAGGAGGACGCAGAGATAGAGCTTATGCGTAAGCTGGCGGAGCTGCCGGAGGAGATTACAAAGGCCGCCATGACCATAGAACCCACCAAGATTACCCGGTATGTACTGGAGGTGGCGTCGCTCTTCCACGTATTCTACAACCTGTGCAGGGTTATGGTTGAGGACGAGAGCCTTATGATGGCAAGGATTGCCCTTATAGAGGCCACAAGGATAGTAATAGCCAATGTGCTGAGGCTTCTTTCGATAACAGCACCCGAAAGAATGTAGTACAAAGGGAGGGACAGGTCCGCGGTTTGAAACGACATCAAACATGCACCTGTCCCTCTGTTTGAATGGGAACTTCGACCTAAGAGCTACCAACTACGACCTACGACCCAGAACCCGTGACCCAAAAATTGTGATTTCGTGATTCTGCGATCTGATTCCCCCATTACCTAACATCTAAATGTAACGTGCTGAAAACTTTACACAGCTGTCATCCTAAGCGTCCTATTGTCATGCTGAGCGGCCTCTTATGTCATCCTGAGCATTCTCTTGTCATCCTGAGCGATAGCGAAGAATCTTCCGGAAGGCAAATAAAGACCTTTCGGTCGTTCCTCCTTCAGGATGACACGTCTTATTCAGCTTTGCTAACATTTTTTATAATAAGGGAGGTATGCAAATGAGAAAACATAATGAAATAGAGCTTTATAAAGATGTAACCCGGCAAGAATGGAACGACTGGCACTGGCAGGTGAAAAACAGGGTAACGACGGTGGAGCAGCTTAAGAAAATAATAAACCTCACCGCTGAGGAGGAAAGCGCCATAGACGAAAGCCTTGCCCTGCTCAGGATGAGTATAACTCCCTATTATGCTTCCCTTATGGACCCGGACCACCGGGACTGCCCCATCAGAAAACAGGCGGTACCCACCTCTCTCGAGCTTCATCGGGGAGAGGCGGATATGGAGGACCCCCTCCATGAGGACACCGACTCACCTGTGGAGGGCCTTACCCACAGGTACCCTGACAGGGTGCTACTGCTGGTGACCGACCAGTGCTCCATGTACTGCAGGCACTGTACCCGCAGGAGGTTCGCCGGGCAGACCGACACGGCCATGCCCGCCGATAGGGTAGAGAAGGCAATCGAGTATATCAGGAATACACCCCGGGTGAGGGATGTGCTTATATCGGGAGGGGACGGCCTCCTTATTCCCGATGACAAACTGGAATTCATACTTAAGAGTTTAAGGGATATACCTCACGTGGAGATTATAAGGATAGGAAGCCGTACCCCGGTGGTGATGCCCCAGAGGATTACGCAGGGGCTTGCGGATATGCTCAAAAAATATCATCCAATATGGCTTAATACTCATTTCAATCATCCGAGGGAAATAACACCGGCGTCGACGGAAGCATGCAGGCTGCTGGCCGATGCGGGGGTGCCCCTGGGCAACCAGACGGTACTTCTTCGGGGCGTAAACGACTGCGTACATATAATGAGGCGCCTTGTGCACCTTCTTGTTAAAATTAGGGTCCGGCCCTACTATATATACCAGTGTGACCTTTCGATGGGGATAGAGCATTTCAGGACCAAGGTTTCAAAGGGAATAGAAATAATAGAGGGCTTAAGGGGGCATACCTCCGGGTTTGCGGTACCAACCTTTGTAGTGGACGCTCCCGGCGGAGGCGGTAAAATACCCGTTATGCCGCAGTACCTTATTTCCATGTCGGACAAAAAGGTTGTGCTAAGGAATTATGAGGGCGTTATAACCACCTACATGGAGCCCCAGTATATGCCCGAACAGTGCAACTGCCCCGACTGTAGCGGCGAAGAAAGGAGTATCGGTGTGGCAGGGCTCTTGCAAGGGAGCGGCATCGCCCTGGAACCGGAGGGCCTGGACAGAAAGAAACGCTACAAATAAATCCCAAAAAAGACTAAATAACGTACTTAAGATTATACATATTCTAAAGGGTCATGCTGAGCGAAGCAGCTATCATGCTGAGCGTAAAGGTTGTCATCCTGAGCGATAGCGAAGGATCTTCCATAAGCGAAGGACCTTGCGCCCGTTTTTTGTTGTCAAAATATGAAAATTATAGTAGAATAATATAAATACTTGTAGCAAAACCGCACATCCATAGGTTATGACCTTCAATAGATTCTTGGAGGTGAAACCTTGAACTGGATAAAATCCGTAGCTGTGGGCGCATTATTGATTTTGTCAGTTCTACTAAGCTTTACATTGGTCTTAGCAAAAGAAAACCCTCCCCCCGGGGCTCCCCGGGACCTTGTGGTAACCAATGTGGGCAAGACCAATGCGCAGCTTAAATGGACATCCCCCGAAGATACAGATGTATACTGTTATAAAGTATATAAGGATGGTATATATCTGTCGGACACTATCGGACCTACTACCGTCTACAATATTATTGGGCTTAGCCCAGGAGCCACCTATACCTTCAAAGTGAGTGCCTTTGACGGGCATAACGAAGGACCCTTTTCCAACGAGATAACCGTCACAACCGAAACCGAAGAGTCAAAACGCGGCAATGCCACCGGAAGCATAACATATCCGGAGGACGGGCAGCGGCTTAACGCTCTGGGGAGCATCACCGGTACTGCCTCCGACAGCGACGGTACCGTGATAAGCGTAGGGCTTTATATTACAAACGATGAAGGCCATTACCTGAAGCAGGACATGTCAGCTTTCCAACCGGGGGAAGGTTCCGTCGACTATCTTATACCGGTCCGCAACACTGGCACCAACTATTCCACCTGGGAACTGGGCATCGACGATTTTTCAGTTTTTAAGGACGGAGAATACTTGATGAGGGTATGCCCCGACGATGGTTTGCGCTGCATGGCAGACCAGGCTTGCTTTACAGTGGACACCACCCCTCCCTTGCCCCCGGAGGGCCTTTTAGCGGAGAGAATTACCAGTACAGTGGTAAAACTGGTATGGGCTCCTTCGGTAAGCGGAGATACGGTGGGCTATTATGTCTATAGGGATGGTGAACACTTTGCTTCAACCACCTCAACATGGCTTAATGTGGATTCATTAACCCCGGATACCTGCTACTCTTTTTGTGTGGCTGCCCACGACGGATTGAATACCGGGGATCCCGGCGATGCTTTACAGGTAACCATGCTGCCGGAGCCGGGTGACCCTAACGAGGAGCCCCCAGAGGACCCTCCGGATAAACCTCCGGTGCCACCCGAGGGTCCCCCGGAAGGTCCGCCATCTACTCCAAAAAGAAGGCGCTCCTCCCAAAGCGGGGAAGAAACTCCATTAGAATATCCACAGGTTGGGTATACATGCCCGATAATTGGCGGTACGCTTACCGAGGCCATAGTACATATAGGGCAAACCGCGTGCACTATTCAGTCCTGTTTCTTCTTCGCACCGCTGCTTAGAAGTGTCATAGGATAAACAAAAGAAAAAAGAATATCTTGATATAATATGATGCATGATGTATAATAATGTCGAATAGGAACCAAAAGGAACCTATGGTTGACAAAGTTTATCTTAAGTCGGCGGATTACTCCGCCGTTTTTTTTTATATAAATATGGTTAATAGCGGCACCAAACCGCTAAGGTTGAGTGTCACTTTTTCTTTATTCGTATAAACTTAGTAAAGCCCGATACCGATAAAAATATATAGGGCTATTTATAACGTACTTATAGTATTACATTCCTTTATATGCCATTTAAGAGGACGAAGCCCGAAGAATCCGGCTTTGCCGTTCTGAACATAGTGAAGAATCTTTTGAAGGCAGGCATAAGGTCCTTCGCTTCACTCAGGATGACAAAAAGGACACTCAGGATGACACGCTTGGAAATGTAACGGTTTAAATGCGTTATGTATTTTTAAGAGAGAGCATCATTAAGAGTCTTAGAGCCACTTGTCTCCTGCCAATGAAGCGGGAGACCTAGTGGCGGTTATCATCGAAAAAACAGGCTGGAGGAGGAACAATTATGACAAGAAAAGTGATAGCCTTAACAATAGCAGCAGTGCTGGTACTGTCCATAGTCCCCCCCGACCTGTCGGCAAGGGCGGAGGACGGGCCCCCGGTTATAAACAGGATTTACCTCAAG
>JAAYJF010000009.1 GCA_012523075.1 Clostridiales bacterium
AGGGAATACAGAGGAACTGAACTACGAGATAAACTTTGCAAAGCTCGAAGGCAGGTATCTAACCTCGGATGTGAGCGGTTTCAAAGAAAAGCCCACAATAGATGTTTGTCTGATAAACCCTTCGAAAAAGGGCAGAATAAGCCTTTCGGAAATCAAAGCAGAAGGCTTGTCATACAACATTTATTCAAAGTACGGATATATAGAACTATTACATAATTTACCCTAAAGGATTTATGCCGTATATATAGAATATATGGACAGTGATATATACTGTCCTATTATTTTTTGCAGAAAGGTCCTTTATGGAACTTAATGGGGAAATATTCGTCAAAATAACCGTATGAGTGGGAAGGGAGGAATATCTATGTCTGCGGAACTGGATCTAGTTGAGCGCAGCAAAGGAGGCGATTTAACGGCCTTTGAAGAGCTTGTGGTCATGTACCAGAAACAGATTTACAACCTGAGCTACAGAATGATGGGTAGCGAGGAAGACGCCTGTGATATGACCCAGGAAGCTTTTCTAAAGGCTTTCAAGTCCATCCGGAAGTTTAACGGCAAGTCAAGCTTCGGGACCTGGGTATACAGAATTGCCGTAAACGTATGCATAGACGAACTGCGGAAAAGAAAAAAGGTAAAACTCTATCCCGTTGTGCATAATGACAACCCGGAGGGTGACGGCAGCAAGCTCATAGCCGATACCGAGGACCTGCCGGAGGAGCGGATTGAACGGCAGGAAACAAGAAAACAGGTGCAAAGGGCGATAAACAGGCTTACGGAGGATTACAGGGCCATAATCATACTAAGAGACATACAGGGCAGGTCCTACCAGGAGATAGCAGGAATCTTGGGCCTTAACATCGGGACGGTAAAGTCTCGGATAAACAGGGCGAGGCACAACCTGAAAGAAGAGTTGATAAAGCAGGGGGAACTAAAATTTCAAGGTAACGTCAAAAGTATTTGAAGGGAGGGATAAGGATGGAGGAATGTAAAGGTTTTAAGGAACAACTCTCTTTATATATTGATGGGATGCTGACTCAGCAGGAAAGCGTTCTGCTGGAGGAGCATATAAAAATATGCGAGAACTGCCGGGAGGACCTTTCGATGCTTCGGCAAGTGGTGGATAGCTGCAAAGGTCTGGCAGAAAAGGAACCGCCGGAGTATTTGTACCCGATGATTGTAAGTAGTCTGCGAAGGTCCCGAAAGAGCACCTGGATAGGTAGTGTACAGAATAAATGGTTAAAGCCCGGTCTGGTTTCGATAGCGGCGGTGCTTCTGGTGGCGGTAGCGGTAAAGGGCATAATGCCCGGTATGATGAATCAACTGGCGAGCAAGGACATGGCGGCCACAGAGCAGGCGGCACCGGCAGCCGAGGCCCCGGCTGCGGACACCTACAGCGTTGCACAGAACCGGGAATTCAGTCTCAAGATGATGGAAGAATCCGGCAGGGCTGGTATGGACGGAGCAGGCATCGCGGGAGCCGAAATAGATATTCCGGAGGCGGACATGACTTCCGATGGGGGTACTTTCTCGGTTGACCAGGCACAGGCAGGTCCGGGGGAACAACTTATAGCAGCACAGCATGAAAGGAAGATAATAAAAAACGCTGAAATCTCCATCGAGGTGGAGGACTTTAAACCGCAATTTGATGCGGTACAGAGGATGGCGGAGGGGGCCGGCGGGTATGTGGAAAGCTCAAGTAGCTATGTCAGAAAGCATGCCGCCGCCGGGGACGACAGGGAGTTTATGGAGGGCCATGCGGTAATAAGGGTGCCCAATACCGAGTTTGGAGGCTGCATTGAGAGGATTTCAGACCTGGGCAAAGTGACAAACCGGTCCACCTATGGCAATGACATAACCCTCCGGTACATGGATACCGAAACGCGCCTGAAAAGCAAGCAGATACAGCAGGAAAGGCTCATTGAAATACTGTCCAAGGCCGAGCGGGTGGAGGATATATTAAATATAGAGAATGAGTTAAACAGGGTAAGGACCGAGATAGAGAGCTACGGCACGCAGCTTAGGGGATGGGATAACCTGGTTCAGTATTCCACCATAAACGTATTCATGACCGAGGTGGAGCCTAAGGATACCCAGGTGTCGGTGCTCAAAGTGGATAACCTCTGGGACCGTATGAAAAGGGGTATTATACGCACCACCAACGCACTTATGGATATGGTTGAAATGATTATTGTCGGGATAGGCTATGCACTTCCGGTGGCAATACTGATAGGGGCCGCCTATATGGTGTGGTTAAGACTGAGAAGGAAGAAAAATGAGTAAAGCGAGGTGAAGCAAATGACGGGTAAAGGGGCTAGGGTTGCGTCATACTTGCTGGTTGTTACGGTTTTAGCCTTTGCTCTCTATATAGCCGGGGACGTGTTTTCCCAAGAA
>JAAYJF010000182.1 GCA_012523075.1 Clostridiales bacterium
TAAGTGAAAGAAGTCCGGTTCTGCCGCCGCCTATCAGAAGGGCTCAGACGCCTTCCTTTAAACAGAGATGTTTTGATTTCCTTAAGAATCCCGAAAACGTCAGGGGCTGCCTTCCTGGATACAGGGGGCTTTCTCCGAAACAGATATACAAGCTTGTGCATTTTGAGGCCTTTGACGAATGCATTGTCGAGCATGTGCCGGACCTTCAAAGCAAAGGCGGAACTGGGCAGGTGACGGTATTGTTTGACTACCGGGAAAAGGACAGGTTAAGGGAAAAAGCGCGAATTATAGCGGTGGAAATTTGAAGGATAGTTTTAGGCGATGTAGAAATATTAAGTCAGGGGAATATTGCCGGATTAGAGTTAAGAAGGGGGAATCCGGGGGATGAGGCATTCGGTATTAATAGTGGATGACAGCGGGTTTAATGTAAGGATACTAGAAAAGCAGCTGTGCCAATACTATGACGTCATTTCAACCACCGATCCAATGGAGGCGTTGAGGCTAGCCTTTGAGGAAAAACCCAGCCTCATACTCCTGGATGTGGTTATGCCAAAAATGAGTGGCTATGAACTGTGCAAGGTTTTAAAGGACAGCAAAAAGACTTCCAATATACCTGTTGTTTTCGTTACCTCAAAGGGGGGCGTCGAGGATAAGGTAATAGGACTGCAGACCGGGGGAGACGACTATATTACAAAGCCCTATGAGGTGGGCGAGCTTTTGGCCAGGATAAGTGTACATATAAGACTTAAGGAGGCCCAGGACCAGTTGAAAAAGCTGCTGGAGGAAAAAAACCAGCTTATAGAGCAGCTTGAAAACCTGTCGCTGCACGATGGGCTCACCGGCATATACAATCGGAGATACCTTGAGGAATACCTGGAGAGGGCGGTTGAGGAGTGCAGAAGGTATAGTATCGCTCTCTCGGTTATTATGATGGATATTGATCATTTTAAAAGGGTTAACGATACACACGGACATCAGATGGGGGACAAGGTTTTGGAGAAATTCGCAAGGAGAATTAAAAGCAACGTAAGAAGGGCGGATATGCTGGCACGGTACGGTGGAGAGGAGTTTACGGTAGTTTTAAAAAATACTGATACAAAGGGGGCTGCTGTACTCGCGGACAAACTGAGAATAGCGGTACAGGAAAAGCCCTTCGAAGTAGACGGGCATAGCATAAGCCTTACGGTGAGTTTCGGTGTTGCGGGAATGCAGCCGGGTACAGATTCAGATGCGACGCAGCTATTAAGGGATGCGGATATTATGCTTTATAAAGCCAAGGGGGCCGGAAGGAACAGGGTTGAATTCGAAACAAAAAGCGGATAATATTTAGGCACGCAGTGGGCAAAAATACCCTTGAACCACCAACTACAACTATGATCTATTATACGAAAGATTTACCCTGACGCCTATCAACTACCAGCTATGAACTACCAACTACTATCTACGAACTGATATGGAGTGAAAGTTATGGAGTATTTGTGCCCATTGTGCAATGGCCTAGAGAGTAAAACGATACCCTGTGGAGGATGCGGCGGAACCATGGAGGATAAAGGTGCCATACAGGAGTATTTCGACGACTATAGTCCCTATCTTGACCTTGAAATAACCCGGAAACTGGACGGGGTACCCCGTGACCAGTGCCTTCATATATTCAGATGCGACAGGTGCGGCATGGATAAAAAAATAGCCATAGGAATGGTTGAATACTGAAAAACAAAAGGCCCATGATGATCTTCGCTCCGGCTGATGCACATCCCTGCACACCTATATGCAATCTTTCGACCGCATACAAGCGCTGTGGAACATACACCAACCTTTGCTCGACTATTAAGAGTACCTGGGGAACCTATTGCAATCTCCCGACTGCAATAGATCCCGATACAAGGTGTAGCTTTCACAGACCAAATAATTCGGAACCCCTAATAATCTTAGCTCGAACATTATACATCCCTTTCGACCGTATACCAACAGTTGGGCTGATATACAGCCTTGGGAGACATATAATGCTCTGCCCGCCGGCCAATACCGAACCTTTCGATCCGATACTGACCTTTGGCCGAATATTATTGAGCCCTATTTGGACCCAATAATATTCTTGGCTCGACCATCATGAACCCTTCGCTATATATTATGCGCAACTGGGCGGTTATATATTCCGGGTGTCTAAAGGTAATACATTCCAAAAACCTTAGTGATAGTCCTGGACAGGATTTATGGGCTTGCATATTAATGGTTTTGGACTTTGGCCTTGACATACGCTGTGCCTTGCTTTAATATATATATTGCGGCAAAATTTAAAGACGTGGGGATATGGCGCAGCTGGGAGCGCGCCTGAATGGCATTCAGGAGGCCAGGGGTTCGAATCCCCTTATCTCCACCAAAATTTTACGTCGAAAGAAGTCGATTGCAAACGCAGTTGGCTTCTTTCGTTTTGTGCGCGACCTTAAAGGCCTTTTATAAAAAGTGCAAGGTTATCTATATGTAATTAATTGTAACAGTTTATATAGTACTAACATAAAATAAAAGCATAATATTAATCTTTGGCAAGGAGGTATTAACCATGCTTTCAAGCATTGAATATATAAAACAATCCCTAGGAACACATTTATTCTTTGCAAGGATTATGAAGGAGCATTCATTTTTTCTCCAAGCGGCATTTACACCAAGGGACATAAGATTTACTCAACAGGCGGATGATTTTCGTAGA
>JAAYJF010000042.1 GCA_012523075.1 Clostridiales bacterium
AGTCCGGTAACATATCCGGCCCCACAAGTGAAGCAATAAGGTATAGGCTCAACCAGGACAACCGTATCCCCCCCAATACCTTCGACGACCATGACCGGGACGCACCGCAGATATTATACGTACCGGTGGTTGAGCTAGATGCATCAAGCGGCAACAAAAAGGTGCGAATACTGGGCTTTGCCGCCTTCTTTGTCACCGGTGTGCCGGGCAGCGGCAACGAAAGTGAAATTGAGGGCTATTTTATTAAAACGGTCAAAAGCGGCTACGGCTCGGAGGGTCAGGCCAATTACGGCCTTACCACCGCAAGGCTTGTCAATCCATAAAGAGGGGGTTATCCGTTGAACAAGAAAATAATAGTACTTGCGATACTTCTGACAATAATAACATCGCTGGCGGTTTTTCTATACCTGGAAAACTATAAAAAGTCCATTGATTACAGGGAATATGCCCAGGTGGTAGTAGCCAGCCGGACAATCCCCAACCGGTCGAAAATAACCCGGGACATGCTGGAGGTGGTCACAAAGGACAAGGCCTATGTACACCCCAACGCGTGCAGGGACATTGAATCCGTTGCCGGTTCCATTGCCACCACCAGAATTGCGAAGGGTGACGACGTGCTAAAGGACTACATTGCCGCCCCCGGCGACATTGAAAAGGGCCTGGCCTTTGTGGTGCCCGACGACATGCGGGCCATAACAATACCGGTGAACGAGGTGTCCGCCCTTAACTACATGATACGGCCAGGGGACATGGTGGACGTTATTGTTACCATTAGCCTCCAGGAGGAATCGCCCGACGGCAAGACAAAGTCCTATAACCAGAGCAATTACGTACTGCAAAAGGTATTCGTGCTGGCCACCAACAGCAACTTGGGCTACGACAACGGCTTTGTCAACCAGGAGAGCGGCACCTCCGGCAAAAACACCGTCACGTTGGCGGTTTACCCCGAGCATGCGCTACCCCTTGCGCTGGCCTGCGACTATGGTACAATAAGGCTGTTGCTCCGCAACCCGGCGGATGAAAGGGAGACCTCGGTGAAACCTTCTCTGCTGGAACACTTTATCCGAAAGGACGATACAAAATGACGATTAAAGTGCTTATAGTGGACGATGTGCCGGAGACCTGCAGCAATATTTCAAAGCTACTATCCTTTGACGAGGAAATAAAGGTGGTTGGCATCGCGAATAACGGCAAGGAAGCCCTGGACATGGTGGAAGGCCTAAGGCCGGACGTGCTGCTTATGGACATAAACATGCCGATAATGGACGGTATTGAGGCCACCGAAAAAATATCCGTTACCCATCCCGAGATTTCCATTATAATGACCACCGTCCAGAGCGAGCTGGATTATATCAAAAAAGCAATGGTGGCGGGGGCCCGGGATTACCTGGTTAAGCCCTTTACCGCCGACCAGCTAATTAGCTCGGTTAAAAAAATTCACCGGCTGGATTTAAAGAAAAACAGGCGGAAACCGCCTACTCTGTCGTCCAAGCCCAAGGCCATCGCCGTGTACAGCCCTAAAGGAGGCATCGGTACCACCACCATTGCGGTTAACCTGGCGGTTATGATGCACCAGCTAACCGGCAAGAGGGTTGCCCTAGTTGACCTGGACCTCCAGTCCAGCGATATAGGGGTAATGCTGGATTTGAAACTAAACAAAACCATAAGCGATATTGTGCAAAACATCGGGTACCTGGACCAGGACCTACTGAGCGAGTACATGTACAAGCACAGCTCGGGAATAGAAGTGCTGCTGGCTCCCCCCGAGCCCCAGTACGCCGAACTGGTAACGCCCGATTATACCGAAAGGATACTAAAACTATTAAAGCAGCAGTACGACTTCATTGTAATGGACACCCCCTGCATCCTGGACACCTTTAACGTGGGCATAATGAACATATCCGACGAGGTACTTATGGTGCTGGCTTTGGATCTTACCACCGTGCGCCGGGTGAAAAAGGTGATGGACCTGATTAAGGAGCTGGGCGTTTCCAACAACTTCCGCTACGTGCTCAACCGGTCCTCCGACGAGATTGGCCTAAACCGGCGGGAGGTGGAAAAGCATCTTGGCATTACCATTGACAACCATATTTCCTCCAACGGCAAGGTGACGGTTAACGCGCTAAACAAGGGCGTACCCTTTGTAATAAACAGCCCCACCTCAAAGATTAGCGACGAGATTAAAAAGCTGGCACTTAACTGTGCCGGGAACGTTCAAAGCAAAAAGAAGAAAAGTTTGTTTTCCTTTTAAAATGCACACTGGAGGGGTTCTAGATGTCACTTCTTGAGATGCTGGAAAACCGCAAAACCAAGCCCGAAGGCGGCGAAGGTGCCCCGCCGGAAACAAGCGACCGGTACGAGGACCTAAAAACCACCATCCACCAGCTACTAATAAACAAGCTGGAGCAGGAGGCCAGGATTTCCGCGCTGGAGGGCAGCGAGCTGGAAAAGGAAATAAGGGACTTTGCCATTGACTACATTAACTCCAATTCGCCCCATATACCCCAGGCGGACAGGAACGGGATAATTGGCTACCTGCTGGACGAGATATGCGGCTATGGGCCAATAACCGAGTTTCTCAAGCAGACCGATATTGAGGAGATAATGGTGAACGGCCCCTACCAGATTTATATTGAGAAAAAGGGTAAGGGAAACATACTAACCAATAAGAAATTTCGCGACAAAGAACACGTTATGCACGTCATTGAAAAGATAATAAGCCCGCTGGGAAAGCGGGTGGACGAGACAAAGCCCTACACAAACGCGAGGCTTCCCGACGGCTCAAGGGTGCACGTAATCGCGCCGCCGGTGGCACCTAAAGGGCCCTATATATCCATCAGAAAATTCGAGACCGACCCCTTTACGATAAACGACCTTATTAGCTTTAACACGTTGACGCCGGAGATGGCAAAGTTCCTCGAGGCCTGCGTCAAGGCGCGGATTAATATAATGGTTTCGGGGGGTACCTCCTCCGGTAAGACCACCGTGCTAAACTGCCTTACCTCCTTTATTAACGAAGACGAAAGGATACTGGTTATAGAGGACTCCATGGAGCTTCAGCCCCGGGGCAACCATGTACTCCGGCTGGAGGCAAGGGACGCCAACATAGAGGGCAAGGGCGAGTTCACCATAAGGCAGGCGGTAATAGAGGCCTTGCGAATGAACCCCACCCGCCTTATAATAGGCGAGATACGGGGTGCCGAGTGCTTTGATTTCCTGCGGGCCAGCAATACCGGGCACCGGGGTAGCATAAGCACCGCCCATGCCAATTCGCCCCGGGACCTTTTGCACGCCTTGGAGACCATGACCATGATGTCCAATATCGATATCCCCCTTATCGCCATCAGGAGGTACATCGCCAGTACGCTGGACCTTATTGTGCAGCAGCAGCACATGGAGGACAACACCAGGAAAACGGTGAGCATCACCGAGGTATGCGGCATGGAGGGAGACGTGATACAACTTCAGGAGCTGTTCCGGTACGAGCAGCAGGGCGTGGAATACGGTGGCAGGGTAAGGGGCAGGTTTTTGTGCACCGGGGTGCGGCCCACCTTCATGGGCAGGATAAAGGCCTCGGGGGTTGCCCTCCCCGACAGCATATTCGAATAGACACGGGGACGGTTCCCCAAACATGGGAGCTTTGGGACAGAGTACCTGCCCCCGTGTCCCGGAGTTAATGGTTGGAGGTGAACAATTTGAATTGGGCTTTGCTGATACTATTGATTTTTCCAACGTTATATCTGTACTACCTTATGATTTTCAAAGGTCTATACAAAAACAAGCTGCGCCAGAGCGAAAGGATTGACAAGTACCTGGCGGCGGGCAGCCCAGAGGAGCAGGGCGAAAGGCCTGTATTCACACTAAAGTCCCTTATAAGGCGGCTGGGAAGGTCCCTTATCAGGGAGGAACGGTCAGCCCGGCTGGAGCTGCAGC
>JAAYJF010000148.1 GCA_012523075.1 Clostridiales bacterium
GACCACATGCAGCAGCACGCAGGCCAGCACATACTGTCCGCCGCCTTTGCAAAGATAGCCGGGGCGAATACCGTTGGTTTCCACCTAGGCAGCCGGTTTGTGTACATAGATTTAGACCTGCAGCACTTAACCGAGGGCCACATAACCCGAGCGGAGCAACTGGCAAACAAAATAGTCTTTGATAATCTGGCGATAAAAACCTATACCGTGGAGCCGGAGAACATATCAAAGCTGCCCCTTCGCAAACCGCCCGCGGTTAAGGAAAACATACGGATAGTGGAGATTGACGGTTTTGATTATTCACCCTGCGGAGGAACACACCCTGCCCGCACCGGAAGCGTAGGCCTTATCAAAATAAGGCGCTGGGAAAAAAGTAAAAGCAACATCCGTATAGAATTCCTGTGCGGCGGTCGTGCCCTGGAGGACTTCCGGGGCAAAAACGAGAGTATAAACAGAATCTGCGCAATGCTTTCGGTGAGGGACTTTGAAGTAGCGGATACGGTGGAGAGAATTGTATCGGATAACAAAGCTCTGCAAAAAACCATAGGGGGTCTAAAGGAAGACCTTTGCGAATACGAAGCCCGGGCCTTGGTGGGCAGTGCCCCTTTGGAAAGGGGTATAAAGATAATAAAAGCCTTGTTCGGCAACCGCCCCTTCGAAGAGCTCCGCCTGCTTGCCTCCTTAATCACCGGCAACCAGGGCTGCATCGCTATGCTTTGCAGCACGGGTGAAAAGGGCCAGCTTATAGCCGGTCGGTCGGAGGATGTAAAAATAGACATAAGAGAGCCCTTTAAGGCTGTAATGTCGCAGTACGACGGCCGGGGTGGGGGGAACAATCGGATGGTACAGGGAGGATTTGAAAACGTTGAAAACGCCAAAAAAGCGCTGGATATGCTATATAACCAGGTTCTGAAGAAGCTATGATTTATAAGGCTTCATGAACGTTAATATTCCAGCCGTCCCGCTTATTTTATTTAATCCTCAATAATCCTGTAACAGTGGTCACAGTGGTCAGAACTTTGCATCAGGGTATTATTCCTTTTAAAACGTATCCGTGAACTGAACACATCCACCACCGGATACTCATACATACAGCAGTATTTATATCCTAGGTCCTGGGCTCCCAGTTTTTTATACTCATTGGCGTAGAAACAGTCCTTAACCCTAAGCCGCAGTTCGCCGTCTTTTATTACCTCTATTTCGTGGTCGATAATCCCGTTCTTTTTCTCCCACATGAGCTTGTACAGTTCTTTCAGTCCGGCATCGCCTTTGTCTTTAAGGCTCCATTTACCATGGGCCCTTTCAGTAAGCACCTCAGCGATGTCGTCGGCAACCTGAGGACCATACTTCTGCTGAAGTCTCCGGGTTATATCCACCATTCTTTTTATTTCGTTCCTTTTGAGCTTTTTGTAAACCTCCAGGAATTCGATTGTTTTCGACATGTTCAGCATCCCCCTTACCGAAATAATGTTAAACTTTTTTAATAAGCCCTCTAATTTAGTCATATTTACCCAGAAACAAACAAAGAGCCCTAACGGCTCCTATTTATCCCTGTTTATTATATAACACGGCCTTGTAATTGACAACATCTATTTTGTCCTGTCAGCGGTATATAAAAGCAACTCCTGCATTGCCTTCGAATAGGTATTGGGTTTTAAGGCTGCTGCTGCCTTTTTCGCCTTGTTCAGGTATTTCTGCTGCAAGTACACAGACTTTTCGACAGCACCGCTGTCTACCACAAGCCCCGCTATCTCCTCCAGCATTTCCGCCCGTTTTTCCTCATCCTGCAGCATGCCCTCCAGCCTCTTCCCAACCCTATTGTCGTTTAACGCGTAAATGACCGGCAATGTATAAACCCCCTGCCGCACGTCGTTTATTACCGGTTTGCCAAGGGCATGGCCGGTGGATTGAAAGTCCAGAAGGTCGTCCTTTATCTGGAACGCCATTCCCATGTGCATACCGTACATTGCCAGCGCTCTTTTTTCTGCTATGGAAATATCCGCGGAGCTGGCTCCCAGATAACAGCTCATCGAAAACAGCATGGCAGTCTTATACCTTATCCTGGTCAGGTATTTTCTGACGCTTATGTTTATCCGGTTGCGGGTAAAGTACTGCTCAATCTCCCCTTCACATATAAACTTAAAGGTTTTGGCTATCATTGAGGCGTCCTTGTATTCGGTATACCGGGTGAGCATGCCAAAGGCCTTACTAAGCATATAATCGCCGGCAAATATCGCGGTGTGGTTATCCCATTTCCTGTGGGTGGTCTCAATCCCCCGACGGTAGTCGGCATCGTCTATTACATCGTCGTGCACCAGCGTGGCCATGTGAACCATCTCCACCGCAGCGGCCATGGGCACCAGTTTGTTTTGCTCAACGCCGCCGTATCCGCCGCACAAAAGCACCAAAGCCGGTCGAAGGCGTTTTCCCCCCGCGTTGACAAGGCGAAGCAGTATGGATTCTATAGTTGCATTCCTTGAGCGTGCTTCCTGTCTCAGCTTTGTCTCAACGCTGCTAAGTCCTTTATATATGTCTGGATACCTCTCCCAGAAACCCAATAGTATCACCTGCGCCTTTACTGGTAATTTTCATTTATTCTTACAAGGGTCATTACATACTTTACGGTAAAACCTATAAAAATTCCGGTAACAATCGCCGATGCCATAAGTATCGGAAGATAAATATAAAGCCCGAAATTCTCCACTATAAGACTTGCAACAAATAGCTGTCCCACGTTGTGGGCCACCGCCCCCGCCACGCTTATCCCTACCAGGCTGAACTTGGTTCCTGCCCACCGGTACATTGCGTACATTACCAGGGTACTTAGCACTCCCCCGGCGGAGCTGAAAAAGAAGTTGGACGGCACTCCTCCCAGCAGCGACCCTAAAAAGGTCCTCAGCAGCACAACCGCCAGGGCTTCCTTAACTCCAAATATGACTATGGTCATAAGGGATACTATATTGGCCAGCCCCAGCTTAACTCCCGGTGCTATATGCGGAATGGGCAGAAGGCTTTCCACTACATGAAGCACCAGTGCTACCGAAACCAGCATAGCCAATAGAGCAAGTTTTCTTGTTCCCTTCATTTAGGCCTCACCTATCTCATTTTATAGTTACCCTTTAGGATGCTAAAGGCATCCCCCACCCCGGAGGATGTTACCACCTGCCTGTCACGGGTAACCGCAATCGCCTCTACGCCATCCAGGCTTTCAATAAGCTCCATGCCCCTTTCAATACCCATAAGGAAAACCGATGTGGACAGGGCATCGGCGTCAAAGGAGGAGGAAGTTAGAATTGTAACTGCCCGCATCTCCCCTCTGCCGGGATAGCCGGTATAGGGGTCCAGTATATGGTGATACCGTTTCCCGTCCTCTTCAAAGTACCGTTCATAATCCCCCGACGTGACAACCGTGCTGTCATTAATTCTTGCAACCCCCAAAAGAGCGCCGGCCGGATCCTCGGGGTCCTTTATGCCGATGTTCCACGGGGTCCCGTCAAACTTTAGCCCAACGGTTTGTATGTTTCCGCCAAGGTTTATTATAGCGTGTTCTATACCCTCCGACACCAGTATCTTTTTTGCCTCATCGGCGGCATAACCCTTGGCAATGCCGCCCAGGTCCAGACCCATGCCGGGCTCTTTCAAAAATACCTCCCTAGTATCCCCGCCAAGGTCCACCTTTTTATAATCCACCAGCCCAAGGGCGCTCTCCAGCTCGGCTCTGTCCGGTATACCCGCGCTTTGGGTGCCAATACCCCAAAGTTTCACCAGGGGTTCCACCGTAATATCAAAAAGGCCCCCCGACAGGTTGCCGTAATACAAGCCCTTCTCTATTACGCTGAAGGTATCCTTGCTTACCGCCACCGGTTTTGTACCCGCCTCCCGGTTTATTACGCCCACCTCGCTGCTTTCAAGGTTGGCACTCATAAGACCTTCAATTTCCCTTATCCTTTCAAGGGCCCTGTCCGCCGCACTATTTCCCCTGTCCGAATCTTCGTCGTATATCTTGATGGTTACTAGTGTCCCCATCAAAAACTCGGACCTTTCCACCTGCCGGTATCCGCCGGCGGTATTGCGACGGCATCCGGTGGCGGCAAGAAGCAACAGGCATATTAAAACCGTAAGGAATACAGCACTTTTTTTCATTTTCCTCTCCCATCGGTATGGCTTATTTGTTTCCTGTTTATTATAAGCGGTAGCACCCGTTAATACCCCTGCAGTTCCCCGCCTGCGCCATAACTCTTTAGCATCCTTTTCATGCCATCGGTAGCTTCCACCCTTCCATCCTCCATAACCCAAACCGCGTCCACATCGTCAAGGCTTTCCACAAATTCGCGACCTCTTTGGTAGGGCATAAGGAATACCACGGTGGACAAAAGGTCCGCCAGCCCGGAGTCTTCCGTCACCACCGTCACCGCTTTGTTATGCTCTCCCGGCATCAGCGTGTCCGGGTCTATAAGGTGATGGTACATAATATCATCTACAACGTAGTATCTCTGGTAAACTCCGCTGCTCACCACCGATGTGTCCTTTACAAAAACGATGTCCAGGAGATTGCTATAGTCATCGGATAAAATAAATTTATCGGGGTCCTGGATACCTATGCCCCAGAGCCCGCGGATGCCGTCCAGTGGTTTACCAATAATGCGCATATTGCCGCCGGCGTTTATAATTCCCGACTTTAAACCTTCCGCCATAAGCTCGCGGGCCACTATCTCCGCCGCAAAGCCCTTGGCCACCGCTCCCACGTCAAGGCTCATGCCCGGGTCCTCCAGGTATACCGTGCCCTTATCCTCATCAACTATAACCTTGTCAATGTCGGTGTGCTCCGCGGCCTCTTTAAGCTTTTCCATGGGCGGAAGTTTTGCATTTGCCGGGTGGTCCAACCCCTGCTGCCTGTAACTGTGCCATATCTTAAGAACCGAACCCAAGGCTATGTTCACCTTTCCGTCGGTGCGGTCATACCACTCTTTGGCAAAAAGGATAAGGTCAATAATCTCCCGGTCAACCTCCACCGGTTTTACCCCGGCGTTATCGTTTACGGTCTTTATATTGTTTATACCCTCATAACTGTAGTATATATCAAATAGCCTGTGAAGTTGATTAAAACGTGTTCGGGCTCTGTCAAACAGGGTTTCAAACTCCTCCTGGTCCCGAACATAGGCCGTAACGTTTACCAGCGTATCAAAGGTATCAAAAAAGCCATCGCTGTACTTCTGGTATCCGCTTTCCCGGCCGGCCCGACATGCTGTAAGAAAAAGCGCCGGTACAAGAACTATTATTGAAACTATGGCCAGTCTTCTCATATCCATCACCTTTATTAATAATAATGGAAGACTCCCTTTCAAACAAGAAGGAAAAAGGAAGGGAACACCCCTTCCCTTTTCCCCGTTCGGGGACATTTCTCATACTACAGAGGCTTACCCTGAGGTAGAGGTGTGTCCACTTTCCTCTACTTAGCATTCTCGTA
>JAAYJF010000020.1 GCA_012523075.1 Clostridiales bacterium
CTTCTATTTTTAATATATCTTGTATTATTGTGACGAATTATAAAGTGAACTTTATCAGGCATGACAATCGATAATATCGCTCAAAAACTGTCTCATATTTATTAATCATTTTGAGGTATATATCTTATTTCCTCTACTTAGTAACTTCAGCTACTAAATATTCTCACAGGTTATATTTCTACAAAACAATTGCATATAACTTAATGGAGGTGATATCTATGAAGCCACGTAATGGTCTATTCTATATAGGCTTAGGTTTAGTATTATTAGCATTATGTGGTATGCTGGGAAAGCTTATTCTTTAGTAGAAGCATGAAATCTCGATTTCAGTATCCTCTCTTTCTAAATCCATACATCCTTTTCACGTCCCAACGCCCCATCCACAACCCCAACCACGGGTAACATATGTTACCGCAGCATTAGGGGTAGCCCGGTATACTATAATCAGAGACTAAGCGGTAAAAAAGAATGAGGAGGTAAATCAAATGGGTTCTAAATCCAGGCGGGCGGTACAGCTTATATTCCTGGCGGCCTTTGTGCTTTTAATGGTTACGGGGAAAATTCAGCTTTGGATGGCGGTATTTCTTGCAGGCCTTATCGGGGCTGCCTTTTTCGGGAGGTTTTACTGCGGGTATTTATGCCCCATAAACACTTTAACCGAAGGAATTGATTGGCTGTATCAAAAGATGGGTATAAAAAGAAAAGATGTCCCCGATTGGGTCAAAAGCAAAGTGGTACGTTATGGTGTTTTGCTTCTGTTCCTTGGTACAATGATAATTACTCTTAGGACCGGAAGAAGGCTGCCGGTACTGCCTATGCTTACGGTGCTGGGAGTTTTGATAACTCTTATCTATGTACCCTCACTCTGGCACCGGTACCTGTGCCCGTATGGCACTTTACTGAATATTACCGGGTCGCTTTCAAAATACTATTGGAGGGTGGAAGAGGCGGATTGCAAAAAATGCGGTATCTGTGAAAGGGTCTGTCCGACCGAGGCGGTAATAATGAACGGCAAACAAGGTTATCCCGTCATTGACAAGGGCCTTTGCCTTGAGTGCACCGCCTGTGCGGAAAAATGCCCCAGCAATTCAATAATTTATACAAAGGGAGCCCCAGAGACCACCAGAGTATAACAGTGCTAAAAAGGGGGTGGCATTTTTGTCACCTTCAAACAAGGTACCTGTCCTCCTGTTTGATATGGGTTTCAACTGCGTTTATAATATAGTATAATCAATAAGGAGAATGATCAAAATGCTGGAAAAAAAATATGACTACAGCATCGTGGATGAAAAACTCATAGAAAGGATAGTAAACGATGACAATGTGGAAATAAACCACATGGTGCTAGCAAAGGATACTGGCTTGCCGGTGCATTATTCAAATTCTAACGTATATATGATCATCGTCAGGGGACGCATGACCATATCCTTAGACGACGGAGCACCCAATGAGTATCAGGAAGGGAACATCCTCAATATTCCCTTTAGGACAAAAATGAATGTAACAAACAAATACGATGAAGTGCTGGAGTTCTTCGTTGTAAAGGCACCCAACCCAAGGGATATGAAGGACCAGTAAGGCTAAAGATAATTAAGGGGGTATGGTTTTCTATGATGGGAAAAGCCGATTTTAATGAACTAGAACTGCTTACCATTGCAATGGCACTGGAAGACCAGGGCATGAAGTTTTACCAAAACGGTGCTAAAAACACCGAAGGTCAGCTTAGGCAGTTCCTTTTGGACGCGGCGCAGCAGGAAAAAGAACATAAGGAAGTGTTCCAAAGGTTTTATGACAATATTGTGAAGAGCAAACCGCAAAACGAGGATGATTACCTGTTCGACCCTGACGTTGCATCGTATCTAAAGGCAATGGCCGAGAAGGAAGTCTTTGATAAGACGCCCTATGACAGCGAAGAAGCCTTCAAAGACTTGAAGAGTTCGGTATCCTACGCGCTTAAATCTGAAGAGTTAACTGTTGATATCTACGAGAAGATGTGCGAGAGTGCAAAAAGCCAGGATGTGAAAGACCTTCTAGAAAAGCTCATTAAAGAAGAAAAGGGACACGCTAAATACTTTGAAAAGATTTTAAAAAGTCTTTAGCATCAGCCCGGCAATCTATTTCAAAAGCCCCGGCGGCGGTCACCTTCAGGTGGCCTGTCCCCGGGTAAGGACGGTAGGGACAGGGGACAGTTCTTTGTCCCTTTTTGTATTATTGCTTGAGGTCGAACTCTATCTCGTGATTTAGTATCTCGTTTATCCGCCTTTCGATCTTGTCAAGGTCAAGGTTTGCCTCTTTTTTTATGCTCTTTCGCAGCATTGGCCCTATCCGGCTTAGGTCGTCCATAATATCCTGTAGCAGCTCCAGCGCAGCGGTTGCCTCCATTACCTCCCTTGGCACCTCCACCATCCCGGCTAGTATGGAGTTTTCGGTGCGGGACGCTACGATTGGACTTCCTACTTCCTCAACATAAACCAAAGTCCTTCTCCCGGGCCCCCTGTCGTCCTCTATAGGCTGGAGCCCTACTATCTTGTCCGACCGCATGAATTTCCCGTAGCCAAGGGGTACCATGACATTTTCCCGTACTTCCATAACCAAATCACTCCGTTTCTTATGCATATATAGTGTTAATGAAGTTACGTATTATGTGTCATCCTGAAGAAGAAACGACTGAAGGACCTTAATTTGTCTTCCGAAAGTTTCTTCGCTTTTTCGTCAAATATCTCATACCCATGCTCCCCCTCATCAAGCGGCAGGACATGGGTAATAATATTGCTGGGATTAGCATTTCCGAAGATAGGTCAAATATTCATCTCAAAGGGTCGGGGAAACGGACAGAGGATCATCCCCTATCCGTTTTTAGCCTATGCCCAACAACCTTGCCCCCTGAGCCGCCATAATGCACAGTAGGATACCGGTGATGGTGGGCACCAGCAGAGATATCCAGGTCCATTTCCAGCTCTGGGTTTCTTTACGGATGGTCCACAGCGTGGTACCGCAGGGCCAGTGGTTAAGCGAAAAAAGCATCATGCACGCCGCGGTGACCCAGGTCCAACCGTTGTCCACAAACAGCTGCCGCATCTCGGCCAGGCTGTCCAGTTCCACCATGGTACCCCCGGCGGTGTAACTCATTATAAGGATGGGGATTACTATCTCGTTGGCTGGAAAGCCCAGTATAAACGCCATCAGTATATACCCGTCCAGCCCCATAAACCGGGCAAAGGGATCAAGAAGCCGGGCGCCGTGGGCAAGAAGGCTTACCCCGCCAAAACTTGTATTGGCCATTACCCATATTACCAGCCCCGCCGGGGCAGCCACTGCAACCGCACGGCCCAATACAAACAGAGTACGGTCAAACACCGAACGGATTATTATCCTTCCCACCTGGGGTTTCCTGTAAGGCGGCAGCTCCAGCGTGAAGGAGGACGGCAGGCCCTTTAGAATGGTTTTGGACAAAAGCCTCGATACAAGTAGCGTAATACCAACGCCCAGCACAATAGCGGCCAGCACCACCAGCGTAGCCACCAGCGAATCAACGACACCGCCGACAGAACCGGCGGAGAAAATTACCGCCATGGCAATAAGCATGGGAAACCGGCCGTTGCAGGGAACGAAATTGTTGGTAATGGTTGCAATAAGTCGTTCCCTGGGAGAATCTATTATCCGGCAGGCAATCACCCCGGCTGCGTTACATCCAAACCCCATACACATTGTAAGTGCCTGCTTTCCATGGGCACAGGCCTTCTTAAAATAATGGTCCAGGTTGAACGCAACCCTCGGCAGATAGCCCAGGTCCTCCAGTAGCGTAAAAAGCGGAAAAAATATCGCCATAGGCGGTAGCATCACCGACACAACCCAGGCCAAAGTGCGATAAACCCCCGCCACCAGTATATCCGCCACCCATGCCGGGGCCTCGATACTGTCCAATAAAACAAACAGCCGCCCTTCTATCCAGAAAAGGCCTTCCGCCAACAGGTCGGAAGGAACGTTGGCACCCTGAATGGTAATCCAGAATACAACCCCCAACAGAAGCACCATTATTGGAATACCAAAAGTTTTGGAGGTTAGAATGCTATCTATCTTATAGTCCAGTTGGTTATGGGCTTTCCTGTTAAAACCCACCACCTGCCGGCCTATACCCTCGGCGGTTTTTACAATCGCCGAAACTATACCATCCCGCACTTCCTCCGATGATATGCCCCAACCCTCAAACCCCTCCCGTATATCGGCCAGTTTTTGCCGGAGGTCCTTGTCTTCCTCCAACTCAAAACCGAGGTGCCTATATATTGACCGAATAAAGGGGCTATCCCCTTCAAGCAGCCGCAGGGCTGTCCACCTAGCGTTAATCCTTCCCCCCGCCAAAACCCCTATACGTTCTTCCACTTCCTTAACGGCCCCTTCCAGCATTTCCCCGTAACCTACTTTTAACGGGGAAGTATTTATCCTTCCGAAGGCAACCCCTTCTATTGCACTTTTAAGCGCGGAGAGCCCCCTGCCGCTTCTTGCCGCAGTTCCCACCACTGGCACACCCAAAAGGGCGGAAAGCCTTTCAAGGTCAATATTTATCCCCTTCCTTGCGGCCTCATCCATAAGGTTTACGCATACCACCACCCTGTCGGTTATCTCCATTATCTGAAGCACCAGGTTTAGGTTTCTTTCAAGGCAGGTGGCATCGGTCACCACCACTGTTGCCTCGGGCCTACCAAAACATATGAATTCACCGGCCACCTGCTCCTCCATCGAATTGGCCAGAAGCGAATAGGTGCCCGGCAGGTCAACCAAAACATATTCCCTGTCCCGATACCTGTACCTACCCCGGGCGCGGGTAACGGTTTTGCCGGGCCAGTTACCGGTATGTTGCTTTAGGCCGGTAAGGCTGTTAAACACGGTGCTTTTACCTGTATTCGGATTGCCCGCCAGTGCCACTATTATTTCGTCGGAAGCTTCTATATCCACTCCAGTCGTTCCTTTAAGGACTCCCAGGCTTGTGGATTGTTTAGTAAGACCCATACCTTAACCCCCCCGGCATATTACTGTTTAATCGATTCTATAAATATCTTGGAAGCCTCTTCCGAACGCAGCGCTATCACCGCGCCCCTTATCTGATACGCCACCGGGTCCCCCGCAGGGCTTTTCCTAAGTGTTTCTATCGTTGTATCATATATCATCCCCAGGTCCAACATTCTCCTGCGGGCGTTTCCCCTAGCGGTTAGATGCCTGACCTTGCCGGAGGCCCCTACCGGCAATTTGTCCAACGGAATGAGATTTGCACTCATAAAAAATCCCCCTTACATTAATTTTTCGTTAGGCTATTTCATAAGTTAGTCATGGGAAACTTTATTTGCCATGCCTAATAACCAGAGTATGAAACGTAATTATTTCTTGTTACATAATTTGGTATCAAGGAGGATGAAGCCTTTGAAAAAAGAAAGGGGTTTTTATACCGTACGGGGCTACCAAATGCTAAACGCGGAGAACAAGACGCTTACCTCCAGCATGGAGGATTACTTGGAAATGATATGCAGAACCTGCAGGGAAGAGGGATACGTCCGGGTCAACCAGTTGGCGGAGATGCTTAATGTCCGCCCGTCGTCAACCACCAAGGTAATCCAAAAACTTAACGCCCTCGGATTGGTGGACTACCAGAAATACGGGATAATCCAGCCCACCGAGGAGGGAAAGGCCATAGGGGACTTCCTGCTTAAAAGGCACGAAATAATTGAAGAATTCCTGGGAATCCTCGGTATAGAGGAAACCCGGCTAAAGGACACAGAAATGATAGAACACGATGTGAGCCTTAACACGCTTAAGAGTATCTATGTGCTAAATAAATTTTTGTCGGAAAACCCGGACATTATCAAACGGTACGAAACCTTCAGGAAAAGGTATAACGTAGATGATGTTATACTGTAGCTATATATAATACGATAATAGCGTTACATTCCTTTAAGCATCATGTAATGGGGCAAAGCCCGGAAAAGCCGACTCTATCGTTTGTTAACGTAGTGAAGAATCCGCCTATGTCGCTTAAGAAGGCGAAGCCTGAAGAATCCGACTATGTCGTTCTGAACGTAGTGAAGAGTCTTATTAGAGACAGACATAAGATCCTTCGCTATCGCTCAGGATGACAGGGGGATCGCTCAGGATGAAAGGAGTGCTCAGGATGACAAGAGCGCTCGGGATGACAAGAGCGCTC
>JAAYJF010000011.1 GCA_012523075.1 Clostridiales bacterium
ACATAATTCATCTATATATAACGCACTAATAACATTACATTCCTTTATCTGTCACTTAAGAGGGCGGAGGCCGAAGAATCCGACTTTGTAGTTCTGAACGTAGTGAAGAATCTTTCTTAGCAAAGATCCTTCGCTACGCTCAGGATGATAAAGAGGCCGCCAGGATGACAACTATGTAAAATCTTTATCACGTTATATTTATGAATCTATGTAATGGTTAAAGCCGGAAATGTTTTTTTCACTTCTCTGATTTAGAATGTGGAATATTTTTTCTGTGGAGTTTTTCTTTTAACAATCGGAATTTTAACTGCAACAGTAATTAGGCCTTATCGCTAACTGCAAAGCGCCCATTGATGGCGCTTTGCGTGTGGCATCATTATCCATATAAGCAATAAGGAGGAAAAATTATTGAATAGGACTAAAAAAGATATTAAAGTTATTACTTATGGAACTTTTGATTTATTGCATATCGGTCATATTAACTTATTAAGAAGAGCAAAAGCTTTAGGGGATTATCTTATAGTAGGATTATCTACCGAAGGATTTAACAGCTTAAAGAATAAAAAGGCTTACTGCTCCTATAAAGAGAGAAAGCAAATATTAGAATCCATTAGGTATGTTGATAAGGTTATACCCGAAACAAGCTGGGAGCAAAAAGTTAAAGATATTATAAAATTTGATATAGACATATTTGTAATGGGCGATGACTGGAAGGGAGAATTTGATTTTTTGAAAAAATACTGCCAGGTCGTTTATTTATCACGAACTTGGGGTATTTCAACAACAAAAATCAAAACTGATTTAAAAATGGCCTAGGGAGGAAAGTTATATTGACAAGAATAAAGCAAATGATAAAAAAGTTTACTCATTTAATTTTAATAAAAATATATTATATATTTATTAAGTTATTGCCCATAAACGGCAGGGTGATTGTGTTAGAAGGCAACCATGGCAGGAACTATTCTGATAACCCTAAATATATTTATGAAGAGTTTGTGAGAAGAGGGCTGGATAAAAAATATAAATTTGTTTGGATTTTAGAGGATCCAAACATAGAAATTGTAGGTAGGCACAGGAAGGTAAAGCGGTTTGGCTTAAAGTGTTTTTACTATTTAGCTGTAGCACAATCATGGATATTTAACTGCAGAGAGCCGGAGTTTCTTGTGAAGAGAGAAGGCTGCACTTATTTCCAGACCTGGCACGGGACCCCGTTAAAAAAATTAGCTTTGGATATGACGGTGCTGAATATGGGGGGAGAATCAGATTTAGAAGCCTATAAAGAACAATTTCATAAAAGCACCCGGAGTTGGGATTTTCTTATTTCCCAAAATCAATATTCTACAGAAAAATTCAAGAAAGCCTTTGCTTTTGAAAAGGAAATATGGGAGATAGGGTACCCAAGAAACGACATTTTAATAAAAGGAAACAATAAAGAATATATACATCAGCTTAAACTAAAACTAGGCATTCCAAATGATAAAAAGGTAATATTATATGCTCCTACTTGGAGGGATGATGAATACCATGATTATGAATGGTATAAATTTAATACCCATATGGATTTAGATTATTTGAAGCAGCATCTACAAGATGAGTATGTGCTCATAATAAAAATGCATTATTTGATTATGGATAAACTTGATGTGGAAGCTTATAAAGGTTTTGTCTACGTATATACACCAGAGCAGGATATTAATGAGCTGTACTTGGTATCAGACATGCTTATAACAGATTATTCATCTGTAATGTTTGACTATAGTTTACTAAAAAGGCCAATGATTTTTTTCACATATGATTTAGAACAGTACAAAAATAATATCAGAGGCTTTTATTTCGATTTGTTTGAGGATGCTCCCGGTCCAGCTGTGACTGATAATGCTGAACTGTTGGAATCCATCAGGCGCATTGATTACGAATTCTCACATAAATATAAAGCTAGTTTTGAAAGATTCTATAAAAAGTTTAACCACAAAGATGATGGTAACTCATCAAAGAGGGCCGTAGATAAACTTTTGCATAACCTGCCTCAGCATCCAGGGGATTCTTCCAGTAGCTGTAGATGATATGCATGGCCATTACCTGCCAGGAGTGCGAATGTCAATTGGATGTAAAGGGACTTATAGCTTTTTTGCAGGAAGATTGCAAAATATATAGAATTATAAGCACAATAAGGTGCTATTAGGAGAGTGAACCTAATGAAACTTGTAAGGTTTAGAAAGGATAATTCCTGCAGTTACGGCCTGCTTGAGGATGAGAAAGTCAAAGTAATTTATGGTGATATATTCAAAGACTACCAGGTCACCAACTGCTATTATGGTATTACAGAGATAGAGGTTTTAACCCCTTGCCTGCCTTCGAAGATAGTATGTATAGGTTTGAACTATAAGGCCCATGCGAAGGAGACTAACATGGCTTTGCCTAAAGAGCCGCTAATATTCCTAAAGCCTACCACGGCGGCTTTGGCACACAAGGGCAGCATTATTAAACCTGTAATGTCTGACAGGGTGGATTATGAAGCCGAACTGGGACTAGTTATTGGAAAACCGGCAAAGGAAATTGAGCCTGAGGCAGCATATTCTTATATACTGGGTGCGACCTGCTTCAATGATGTTACTGCCCGTGACCTTCAAAACAAGGACGGACAGTGGACCAGGGCTAAGTCCTTCGATACATTTGCACCCTTTGGGCCATGTATAGCAACGGGTTTGAACTATGACAATCTGTCAATAGAGCTGTTATTAAACGGGAAAATAAAGCAGAAGTCCAACACCTCTGATTTTATATTTAATGCAGGGCAAATAGTCAGCTTTATTAGTCATGTAATGCAGTTAAACCCTGGAGATGTTATTGCTACCGGAACACCTTCCGGTATCGGGGCTTTGAACTCAGGGGATATAGTGCAGGTGAAAATAGAAGGCGTGGGCGTATTGGAGAATTATATGCTGTAATTGGACGGAGGAGAGACAGCAATGGCTGAGGATAAATTTAAGGGAGTTCTTAACGCCCTTACAAAAATAGGATTTAATTCGTACGAAGCCAAAGCGTATATTACCCTTATACGGAATCCGGATATCAGCGCCTATGAAATAAGCAAGATATCCGGAGTACCCCAGTCGAAGATTTACGAGACCATAAAGAGAATAGTTGAGCAGGGCCTGGCGGTGGCTAGCGGTTCCAATCCTGTTAAATATGTAGGCCTTCCTATAGACGAATTCCTGGATAGGTACAGGGCGGATATGGATGAATCGATAGAATACCTGAAGGAAAACTTCAAAACGATAAGCGAGCAGCCGACCGTCGAATACATGTGGCACTTAATAGGCGAAAACCAATTGTACAACAAGGTTAAATCCATGATTGTACAGGCAGAAAAGAACATATTCCTGGAGATGTGGGCCCAGGACTACCATATGTTTTATGACGATATTCTGCAAGCCAGGGAAAGGGGCGCCGATGTAGTTGCAGTTTTGTACGGCAGAATCGAAAAGGAAATAGGAAGGGTATACTATCACCAGATGGAGAACATGGAACTTGAAGCGGGTAAATATGGAAGATGGATTAACATAGTTGCAGACAAAAAGGAATGCCTCTTTGGCACCGTCAAGCCGGGGAAAAGCGGGGGAATTTGGACGCAGAACAAGTCCTTTATGCTACTTTCCGAAAGCTTTATACTCCATGATATCCTTATTGCAGAAATCTATTCAAAGCATAAGGATTTGCTTGACCGTACCTATGGGCCCAACATGGACAGGATAAGACGGGAGATAAATATCGGGTAAGAAATGGGACCGTATGAATTACGGTTCTTTTTTCCTGTTTATATGGGTTATGCCGTGATTTATCCGACAAAGCAATTGATATATAACAGAATGGAACGTTCTTCTTGACAAGGTAAATTTTATAATCTAGAATCGAATTAGGGATTAATAACTACCGGAGTGGTGACTAATCAAACCGACTTTATTTTCTATAAATATTTGAAATGCACTAATAG
>JAAYJF010000051.1 GCA_012523075.1 Clostridiales bacterium
ACCGGCTATATTATGTCTACCTCACTTAGCTGGTCTTGTTGTGATGCCTTTTTTTGTGCTGAAAATCTCTGGAGTTTTATATAGCTTTTTCTTCAAAAACCCTTGACTTTAATTAGCTGGTCTTAAAGTTAGAAATATATTATAATTAGCCGCATAAGGGCCTTTTTAATATATATTTTATTTATATAAAACTAGCCTTAGCCCAATACAAAGTAGCGTTTGAGCCCCAGCTAACCTTGGGATGGATACTAACAATAACCAAGCTATTATCCAAATAATCCATTGCAGTACATATTTATCCTATTCTATTATCATGGTCTATGGAGTAACATAAGCAATATGGTGATAATCTTGTTAATGACTATTAAATAACTATAGCTGCAAATTATATATAATATATAATCTGCAGCTATAATATATCATATATTATTTTATTGTGCAAGCATAGTGCAAAAATCGCAACAATAATACTCTGTTCGCTAAAGCTACAACCAGGGTTTTTGCAGTTTTAAGAACATATCAACAAGGATTACGCCGTTTCCCCTAACCTATCAATGCTTTATCGTCCTGCACGGCTTTATTGGCCTCTTTTACCGCAGCATAAAGCCTGTAACCGCCGGACAGGTTCCTTACGTTTTTATAACCCATCTGTACCAGTGTCCTGTAAGCAATGTATGCCCTCAGCCCCATTTTGCAGTATACTATTATCTCTTTGTCCCGGGGTACTTCATGAATCCTTTCCCGCAGTTCATTTAGCGGTATATTCAAAGACCCTGCAATAGAACCGGTATCTGCCTCTTCCGGTGCCCTGACATCCAAAAGTAAAACCCTCTCCCTGTCCAGGCTGTCCACCTGGTCCCAAAAAATTGTGACCATATCGCCCTTAAGCTGGTTTGAGGCAACATAGCCCGCCATATTAACCGGGTCCTTTGCCGACGAGTAGGGCGGCGCATAGGCAAGCTCCAGTTCCTCAAGGTCGTATACCGTGCCGCCGAACCGGATGGCGGAGGCCAATACGTCTATCCTTTTGTCAACGCCCTCATATCCAACAATCTGAGCTCCAAGCACCTTCCCGTCGGGTGCAAACAAAAGCTTGATATTCATCGGAAAAGCCCCGGGATAGTATCCGGCATGGGAATTGGATTCGGTATAGCTTTTTACATAGTCAATCTCCATCCTTTTTAGCAGCTTTTCACTGTTGCCGGTGGCCGCCACCGTAAGGTCGAACACCTTTACCACCGAAGTACCCTGGGTGCCCCGGTATTCTTCCCCGGCACCGTAGATATTGTTGGCGGCAATCCTGCCCTGTCTATTTGCAGGCCCCGCCAGCGGAATAACCGTATCTTCCCCGTTTACAAAGTCCTTTACCTCTATGGCATCCCCCACCGCATATATATCAGGGTCGGAGGTCTGAAGGTACGGGTTGACCTTAATCCCCCTTCGCTGACCAATCTCCAGGCCGGCGCCCGCCGCCAGGAACACATCGGGCTTTACTCCTATGGCAAGAATAACCATATCGGCTCCAATGCGTCTCCCGCTTTGGAGTTCTACGTTAACCCCGTTTCCCTCCTGGTGGAAAGTTTTAACGCCATCCTTAAGGTACAGCTTTAGCCCCTTGGACCGGATATGGCTATGCACCATACAGGCCATTTCATAGTCTATGGGAGCCATCACCTGGTCCGCCGCTTCTACTATTGTAACCTCAATTCCCCTTTGGTGCAGATTTTCTGCCATTTCAAGCCCGATAAAACCGCCGCCTACCACCACCGCCCTGGCCGGTTTGCCCCAGTCAACTGCTTCCTTAATGGCATCGGTATCCGGTACCGTTCTTAGCGTATAAATATTATCCATTTCTATCCCAGGTACCGGCGGCCTTATCGGCGCTGCCCCGGGGGACAGAATAAGCTTATCGTAGCCCTCCCTGTACTCCCTGCCGCTTACAAGGTCCGCCACTACAACAGTCTTATTCTGTCGGTCTATCGACCTTACCTCGCTTAGCACCCTTACATCTATATTGAACATATCCCTCATCGCTTGAGGGGTCTGCACAAGAAGGGCATTCCTATCCTCAATGGCCCCACCAATATAATACGGGAGGCCACAGTTGGCATAGGATATATACTCTCCCCTTTCAAACATTATTATTTCCGCGTTCTCATCCAGCCTTCTAAGCCTTGCGGCGGCACTTGCCCCACCGGCCACTCCGCCTACAATTACAATTTTCATAAATATACCTCCCCGTTATCCCGCCCCCTCCGGGCGGGGGTTTCTGTGGTAATTATAAAACAGAGCCTTAATAAAATTAACTCTGTTAATTTTATACTACAATATATACCCGCCGGGCTATTTGACAAAACAATAACTTGCCACTAGGAACCCTTCCTGTTCACGTAGGCCTTCGCCATTTGCCCTGCCACGGCACCCTGTCCCACCGCGGTGGCTACCTGCATTAGTCCTCCGGTGCAGTCCCCGGCGGCAAATACTCCCTCCACGTTTGTGCCCTGGTTCTTATCCACTCTCCCTTGGCCAGAACGCTCTCCCTTCCAATAACAATAGTCTTAAGCCCACCCCTTGCAGTATAAAGGGAAGCGGACAGCCCGGCCGGCCCCCGCCCTATTATGGCTACATCGTACATTCCCTTTCCTCCCGTCTATAATGCTTCCGGCATATCAATGCCCCGCTTTGCAACCCCGGCTAAAAATATACCGCTATTATTAATATTCCCCCGCTTTTGGCCTGTAAACTCATCAATATACAAAAAAGCACCAGTCAAGATCGGTGCTTTAATCAATTTCTCTCTGTCCTGGAACACTCTCCCGAACTCTGCAGACAGCTCTTCGAACATAAAGAACATCGCAGCTTCCGTTTCCCTGTAGGTTACAATTCCATCCATTTCATTGCTTGCAAACATCCACCCACTCCGCATCCGTCAAATCCTTCATTTCCTCCGGAGATATTTTAAGTGCCGAGTTCCCCGACCCTGCAGCGGGGAAAACGGTGTCATATTCTTTAAGCGATATGTCAAGATAAACGTCGAGGGGCGTCTTAAGGCCAAAGGGGCACACCCCGCCCACCGGGTGGCCGGTAACCTCCAGCACCTCCTCGGCACTTAGCATTTTTGCCTTTGTATTGAAACACTTTTTGAACTTTTTGTTATCTATCCTTGCATCCCCCTTGGTCACTATAAGTATGTCCCTGTCCCTCAGTTTAAAGGACAAAGTTTTGGCAATCCGGCCCGGCTCCACGCCCACCGCCTTTGCGGCAAGCTCCACCGTAGCCGAGCTTTCATCCATTTCAAAAACCGGGTCCTTGTATCCCCTTTCTAGAAAAAACTTCCTTACATCCTCAACTGCCATGGTTAACCCTCTCCTTTTGTCTATTGTACACTTTTTGAAACTTTAGTAACGTCCCTATAATGGGCCATCAGCAGGTCCACCATCCTGCCGTAGCTTTGCACCCCATCGCTTTGGGCGTTGGCCTGTAAATAGGCATCGTTAATCCGGTCGGTGGTCTCTTTTACAATACCTTCGTACTTCCTGATGTGCTCGCTCCAGGCCCTAAAGTCCCTTTCCACCCCACCGCTGTATTGCTCCCTGAGGCTGTTATACCTCTCCCTGTCCTGCCGGGCCAGGGCATTCATTGAATACTGCAAAGCGGCCATGGTTCCGGAGTACCGGAAGTCCGGGTCGGGGTGCATAATGCAGGCCAGGTAACCTATATAGTTTGCCTCGTCCTCCCTGGCAAAACCCCTCTGGTGGGCCATCTCGTGGGATGCGGTAAAGGGTATCATAAAATGGGGCCCGGATATGTTCACATTGGCCTCACCGGTAAAGGGAAAATATATTCCCCCTATCCCCTGGTAGGATAAAACCTTGGACAGCATTACTCCTTTGGGCCGTCCGTAGCTCCCGCCCAGCTCGGGGTAAATCTCTGATACGGCCCGGTAGCCCTTATAGGCCCTGTCTAGAATACCTTGCGTCCCCCCAGGGCTTACCATAACACCATTTTGGTCCTCCTCCGCCAGAACCCGCAGCCCGTTGGCCCTTTGTATCAAATACCCGCACAGGGCCTCCAGTTCCTCCACCGAAACTTCCCTTACCTCAAGGTTGGTAATAGCGGCGATGGATACCCGGTGGTAGTTAAGCCCCCATACCGCGATGAAAGCAAAATACACTACGCTTACTATA
>JAAYJF010000036.1 GCA_012523075.1 Clostridiales bacterium
AGGATAGTAATATTTTGTAAAGGGAGTAATTCTATGCTGAAGGTTCTGATCTGTGAGGACCAGATGGAAAATGCCCTGTACCTTAAGGGCATACTGGAGGAAATAGAGGGCATAGAGGTAGTGGGACACGCGCCGGATGGTACAACCGCCGTAACAATGGTAAAAAACCTCTCCCCGGATGCTGTGTTTATGGATATAGGTCTTCCGGGAATGGACGGCCTAAGCACCATAGAGGTCATAAGCGGCATAGCACCGGATGTATTTACGGTGGTCACAACAGCCTATCCCGGGTATGCTCTGGACGCATACAGGCTTTACGTATACGACTATATAGTGAAACCCTACGGGAGAGCAAGGGTGATAAAGACGGTCGCTAATATAATGAAAATGAAGGAGGACCGGGATAAGGGAATACATATACCCGCCCGTAACAGGGTGGGAAGGATTGTGATAAGGACCAGGGACGAGATAATTTTTTTAAACCAGCACGAGATAGTAATGGTGGAGAGGTCCGAGGCCAAATCCTGCATCCACACCGTAAAGGAAGTATTTGAAACCTACGATTCCCTAAGCAGTCTTGAGGAGCGGCTTGACAAGGACATGTTTTTCAGGTCCCATAGGGGCTACCTTGTTAACATGCACTATATAGACCGAATAATCAGTTACGGGAGAAAGGCCTATGCGATAAAGTTCAAGAACATCAAAAAGGAAGCTCTTATTTCCTATTCCAGGATAAGCATTCTGGAAGCTTTGATTAGCTGATATTCCCTTTGGACAATGTAAAGGTGGTTTTTAGGCATACAAAGGTTGTTTTGGCGCAGTTTTGCGAAAAGTGCTATGATTTTTAGGATATAATATAAAAAGATAAGGGAAATCATTACCCCTATACTGCTTTATTAACCCCTTTATAATCCATTAAAGACCCTGTCTACCCCGGGCGGGGTCTTTAATATTCGAAAAACACAGCGATAATATTCATCGTCAGGCAGGATTGGAGCCATTATTATAGAACTATATAACGTGATAAAGACTTTACACAGATGTCATCCTAAGCAACCTCTTTGTCATCCTGAGCGTAGCGAAGGATCTTGCGCAGCAAAGGACCTATCCCCTAGAAGATTCTTCGGGCTTCGCCCTCAGAATGACAAGTAAAGTAATGTAATATTATTAACGCTTTATATATATTAAACAAGTCGTATTTTGGGGGAGGACCTATGGTATACAATAAGGGGAAAAAGGCAGTATATGCAGCGGTTGTAATAATTATACTAAACGTTATACTTACAGTAACGGCGGCGGCAGCGGGCGAAATACTCTGGTACTATCCCCCTACGCCGCAGGGTAATGTTGGAATAAGGAAGCCCACTATACTGTGGACTTTTTCAGGGCTGTCCTCCGACCAGGTCAGGGAAATAAATATGACGGTTGACGGGCAGAAGGTAGATGCGGTTTTCAGGGACGATCTCAACTCGGTGTATTATAAACCACAGCGGAGCCTTATGCCGGGAAGGCGAAGGGTCTCCATAGTTGTGACGCTAAAAAGCGGGGTCAGGATTTCTTCGCCCTCTTTCAGCTTCAACATACTAAGCGATGCCCTGGACGAAGTTCCCACAGTTCCTGCCTATGAAGAGGTAAGGGACAGGATTAACTATTACAGGGGCATAACGGGCCTGCCGGGCATGACCATAGAGAAAAGCCTCAACGCGGCGGCAAACAGCCATGCGCTGTATGTGATAAATAATACCAACGCAGGGCACTATCAGAGCAATAAAACACACCAGTATTTCACCGGCGAGATGCCCTGGGACAGGACCAGATATTTTGGATATATGAGCCCTATGGTGGCGGAGAACATACACTTTCTAGAATCCCATACCGGGGCGGTGGATGATTGGATGGACTCCCTATACCACAGGCTGCCTATTATTAATCCCATATACACGCATATGGGATACGGCTATGCCTCAAAGGGTACCAAACATGTAAACGTACTGGAGGTTGGGGCCATAAGGTACAACGGCCTGGAAAGTCATGTGGTGGTGTACCCGGCGGATGGTCAGACAGGTGTTCCAGTGACATGGAGCGGCCTGGAACAGCCCGACCCTTTCAGGCTGTATACAGGGGCAAAAGGACCGGGCGGATACCCTATTACCCTATTGGTATCCGGCGACAGAGCGGAAAGGGTGGAGCTGAAAAGCGCTACCATAACCGACGGGGGAATGAACAAAGTGGACTTTTACAGCTTTGACGCCACCAACGACCAGGAACTGATTAATAGCAATACCATAGCCCTGATACCCAAAAATGCTCTAAAGCCACATACAATGTACAGGGTAAGCATAACAATGAATATAACGTACGTCAACGATGAACAGGAAGAGGCTCAAAAGGAGTGGCGGTTTATCACCGGGGGCGGAGGGTTTGAGACCTATCGTCCTGGTGATAATATATTTATATACCTAAACGGTACCAAAAGGAATTACAGCCCTGCTCCCTATATTAAGGATTCCCGTGTAATGGTTCCCATAAGGAGCATTTGCGAAGACCTTGGGGCGGTGGTTAATTGGAACAATGAAACCTATACGGTGGAAATAATAAGAGAGGATAATATAATAACTTTTGACATAGGAGACAAAAAAGCGCTGGTCAATAACCGTAGCGTTGAAATCGACGTACCGGCGGAACTATTCAAAGACACCACCTTTGTTCCGGTACGGTTTGTATCGGAGGTGTTGGGCTACGACGTTGCCTGGGACGGGGCAATGAGGATGGTTATGATACAGGGTAGATAGGGGGGTGTATGTGTTGGAGCAGGTGGAACAGATGAAGAAGATAGATGATATAATCCACAAGACCATAAGAATAATGGAGACCGGGCAAAGGGATGTTTTTGATATCGCCGAACACGCCCATAACGAAGCCGAGAATATGAAAAAGGAACTGGAGGCCTTAAGGGCTAAGGTTTTGAACATTATACAGGAAGTGGAAAACCTTAAAAAAGAAGAAAACAGCGCCCGCTATAAGCTTTTAGTTGTCAGCAAGGACTTCAGCACCCATACCGAGGAAGACATCCGGGAGGCTTACAGGAAAGCAGAGGCGCTAAAAGTTCAGCTTTCCCTTAAGGAGCAAGAGGAAATAAGGCTAAGGGAGGAACGGAACAGGCTGGAACTAAAATTCAAAGACCAGACGAAGCTAGTGAAAAAAGCCGAGAGCGTAGTGACCCATATGGGGGCCGTCTTGGATTACCTGAGGGCCGGGGCTATGGGTATCAGCGGCCTTGCAGAGGATGTAAGGAAAAAACAGTACCTCGGATACAGAATAATAAAGGCCACCGAAGAGGAAAGAAGCAGGATTGTACGGGAAATCCATGATATACCCATACAGGCGATGGTGAATATGGGCATCAGGCTGGAGCTATGCATGCAGGTTCTCGATAAGGATATAGACAAGGCGAGAAAATATATAAGAGACCTTAAGGAACAGGTTAATACAAATATACAGGATTTAAGAAAAATAATATACAATCTAAGGCCGATGTCGCTGGACGACCTTGGCCTTGTGGCTACTATCGAAAAGATGCTTTTGGATTTTGAAAGCGAATCCGGAATACATACAAGCTTCAGGCTTATAGGAGAGCCGGTGGAGATAAACGATCTGGTGCAGATAGCGGTGTTCAGGATAATACAGGAAGCCCTTAACAATGTAAAAAGGCATTCAAAAGCCACCATAGTCTCGGTCAAGTTTGAATTTCTTGAGAGTAGCATATCCATTCTGATAACCGATGACGGTGTAGGGTTTAACGTAGATAAGGTGGTTGACTGGGAGGATGACGACAGGTGTTTCGGACTAATCGGAATGAGGGAAAGGGTGGAGCTGCTCCAGGGTTATATGGACATAAACTCCGGATCGGGTAATGGGACCGGGATATTCATAAGGATTCCCCTTGAGTAGGGCCGGAGCGTATACAAAGGGGTATTATCCAGCGGATAAGGGGGGAGTATATTTACATGTCAATAAAAATACTGCTGGCTGATGACCATTCCCTTATGCGAGAAGGGCTAAAACAGCTGCTGGAGATGGAAGAAGACCTTAAGGTTGTAGGCCAGGCCGGTACCGGCAGGGACCTACTGGATTTGGTATCCCGTGTACAGGCGGACGTCATACTTCTTGATATTAACCTTCCTGATATGAGCGGGCTTAAGGTGCTTGAACTGTTAAGAGAGAAAAAGTGCGGCATGAGGGTTATAATGCTGACCATTCATGATGACTGGGAATATGTCAACCAGGCAATAAAGCTGGGTGCCCTCGGCTACCTTCTCAAGGATGTGGAGGCACGCAGTCTATACTGTGCCATACGGGACGTCAAGGCGGGTAAAACCTATGTACACCCCAACCTTGCCTGGGATATTATAGTTCAGAAGGATAAAAGCATGTTAATAGACAAACTGACATCAAGGGAAAAGGAAATTCTGTCAATGGTATCCAAGGGCCTTGGCAACGACGATATTGCGGAAAAGCTGGTCATAAGCGACAAAACGGTAAGAAACCATGTAAGCAGCATTTACAGGAAACTCGGAGTAAGGGACAGAACCCAGGCGGCACTGCTGGGTATGAAAAGCGATATCGTACGTAGGTACGATTAACAACAATATTATAAACAAAGGAGTTATTGGTATGGTAAAAAACCTTTCCAGAAAAAATAGGAATTGCTGGCTTGAGCCGGAGGCATGTAGTAGGGATGAGATTTTCAGTTTTTGCAGCGATTATATTGATTTTCTGTCAGAATGCAAAACCGAACGGGAATGCGTTGAATATATACAGGAACTGGCACTGGAGAACGGGTTTGTCCCCCTTGATACGCTTATAAAAAAAGGCAGAAAACCCGTTAAGGGAGACAGGGTGCTGGTAAACCATAGGGATAAGGTGATGATACTCTTTGTTATAGGTGAAGAGGGCATTGAAAAGGGGATTAACCTGGTAGGTTCCCACATAGATACGCCAAGGATGGATCTAAAGCCGTCGCCTCTTTATGAGGAGCAGGGTATGGCGCTCTTTAAGACCCACTACTACGGGGGTATCAAGAAATACCAGTGGACAGCTATCCCGTTGGCATTGCACGGCATCGTAATCAAGAGTAATGGCGAAAAACTCGAAATAGTCGTTGGCGAAGACCCGGGCGATACGGTGTTCACCATAACTGATTTGCTGCCCCATCTTGCCAAGGAGCAGATGGAAAAGAAGGCTTCGGAGGTGATACCGGGAGAAGGGCTCAATTTTGTTGTAGGCACCATACCCCGGGAGTACAACGAGGACGGGAAAAGCATAAAAGGAGTTAAGGATGCGGTGCTGGAGCTTTTGAAGGACAGGTACGGAATGGAGGAGGAGGACTTCATTAGCGCCGAACTTACCGCGGTACCCGCCGGAAGGGCAACGGACGTAGGCCTTGATCGAAGCCTAGTGGGCGGTTATGGACAGGACGACAGGGTATGCGCCTACGTTTCCTTTAGGTCAATTATGGATATAAGGGAACCGAAAAAGACCTGTGCCGCGGTGTTTGTGGACAAGGAAGAGGTAGGCAGCATGGGGAATACCGGTATGCAGTCCGCATTTTTTGAGAACGCCCTGGCAGAGCTTATAGCCCTTACCGGCGGAAACTGCGGAGACCTGCAACTGGGGAGGGCCCTTTCCAATTCATGTGCCCTGTCAGCGGATGTGGCAGCGGCGGTTGACCCCAACTATCCGGATACCCATGATAAGGAGAACGCACCCAGGCTTGGGAACGGGATTTGCATAGAAAAGTACACCGGCCATAGGGGCAAGTCGGGCGGGAGTGATGCCAATGCGGAATACATAGCCCGGATAAGGCAGGTGTTCAACGGCAGCAATATCATATGGCAGTCGGGAGAACTAGGCAAGGTGGATTTAGGAGGCGGAGGTACGATAGCGCAGTTCCTGGCTAACTATGGCATGGATGTGCTGGATTGCGGCATACCTGTGCTCAACATGCACTCGCCCTTTGAGCTGGCAAGCAAAGCGGACATCTATATGGCCTATAAAGCATACACCGCTTTCTACCGATACATGGAATAAAATCAAGTAAACGGCGGAGAAGCCGGAGAATGTCCCGAGTATTTAGTAAGGAGAGAGAAGAATGTTTTCCAAAAAGGGAAGACTTTTACTGCTGGTCGTTCTGTTTCTTATACTGAGCGTATACAATCTAATGCCGGATGAGCCGGTGATAGCTCCGCCGGGGCAACCGCCTGAGGCGGGGGAAATGCGGGTGCACTTTATTGATGTCGGGCAGGGGGACAGCATACTTGTTGAACTGCCGGGCGGCGAATACATGCTGATAGACGGAGGCACCCGGAAGGCGGGGAGCCTTGTGAGGGACTATATAAAGGCCTTTGGAATAGAAAGGCTGGACTATGTGGTAGCCACCCACCCCCACGAGGACCATATAGGGGGCCTTATAGAAGTATTGGAGGCTATACCCTATGACAACATATACATGCCAAGGGTGGCGCATACAAGCAAGACCTTTGAAACCATGGTGGAAACGGTGACGGATAAGGGCAAAAGGTTTAAAAGGGCAAGGGCCGGCGTGGTTATAACTGAAGGGGAAGGCCTGAAGGTGGATATACTGGCTCCGGTAGGCGATGGCTACGACAATCTGAACAACTATTCGGCTGTGGTCAAGGTGGAGTACCGGAACGTCGGGGTTATTTTTATGGGGGATGCGGAGGCCCTGTCGGAGAGGGAAATAGACGGCACCAGGGCTAAGGCCCAGGTATTGAAAGTGGGGCACCATGGTTCAAGGTCCTCCACATCATTGGAGTTTCTGGAAAAGGTATCTCCGATCTATGCGGTAATAAGCTGTGGAGAGGGCAACGATTACGGCCATCCTCACCCGGAGACTCTGAAGGCTTTGGAGGATGCCGGGATAAATATTCTTAGGACAGACCTTTCGGGCACCATTGTGCTCACAACCGACGGCAACAGGATTGTTTTTACAAGCGATTACTAAAGGAGGAGTTTACCCGTGAAGACCACCCTTGTTATTGACAGGATGGAGAACGGATGGGCTGTACTTGAGTACGCGCAAGAAGGGATAACTTTTAGTATACCGTCTGTTCTTATGCCGGAGGGAGCCGGTGAGGGTGATGTGATAGACTTTTATGTCTCGGTGAAGGATGGGGAAACCCATAGTCGAAGAGCCAGGCTGAAAAAACTTCTTGAAGATAATATGGACGATTAGTCCTTTGATGTTTAAAGGGGCGCGGGATGGGAATTAATACTACTGTAAACCCGCCGCACACTGCGGCCGGGAAATTATAGCAAAGGAGAATGATAAAATGGAAAGATACCAGTGTCCTGCCTGTCCCTATGTATACGACCCCAACGAGGGAGACCCGGAAAACGGAATAGAACCGGGTACGTCCTTTGAGGACCTGCCGGAGGATTGGGTGTGCCCGGTTTGCGGTGCGCCGAAGGATATATTTGAGCCAGAAGAATAAAGTCCATCCCAAGGGTGGACTTTTAGATTCACACATTTTATTGGGGAGGAATAGTTTTATACTGCAAGCAACAAAAGAAGAATAATTAGAATACAAAGGATGACCGGAGAGCTATCCTCCCCCCCTGGGATAGCTCTCCATCTTTTGGTCGGATTATTTTTTTTGCTACAGGAGATAATACTATATACTACGCACTAAAAGCGATACATTCCTTTGTCTGTAGTTTCAAAGAAGCCAAACCGAAGCATCCGACATCGCTTCGTTCTTGATGACAATCTAAGGGATGTAAAGTTTTAAATCCGTTATATCTATATATGACAAGGGGAGATTTTGAAAATGGAAAACCGGCGTGATTTGGAAAATGTCAGAGAACAGTTGGAGACAATAAAAAACAATAGCCGTAACATATTTGAGGGCATCGTGGCGATAAATCTGATAATGGTGGACGATAATAACGGAAAGAGCAAGGACGCCAATCTGTCTGCCCAGATTGCCAGGCTGGGCGAAAAATATGATGAAATGTCCTCTGTCATAGAAGAGACTGAGGAAATGCTAAATACCAGGCAGCCGTAAAAAACTGCTTATTTCACATATTTTTTTATTACCCCCACCAATTCGTTAATAATCTCCTCCCCTTTGCCACTGTCTATTGCGTCTTTTACGCATCCCTGGATATGACTTTCCAGTAATACCGCTCCCAGGCTGTTTAAGGCGGATTTTGCCGCGGCAACCTGTACCAGTACATCCACGCAGTACTTATCGTTTTCAATCATGTTTTTTATGCCCCTTATCTGTCCTTCAATCCTGTTAAGCCTTGATATTAGGGTACCCTTATCGGATTTCATTGGTATTCTCCTTTCAATGTTATATACAATGCATTAATAGCATTACGTTCCCTTACCTGTCACTTAAGAGCGTATTTGATTATTGACCAAAGGTCCTTCGCTTCGCTCAGGATGACAATGGCTTCACTCAGGATGATAACGTCATGCTCAGGATAATACGCTAGGAGATGTAAAGTTTAAAACGCGTAACATATTGCATTTGTTTAATATACCCTCCGGGGGTAATTCTATATTTATTATACCTCATTCTATATAATTATCAATAACAAAGTTCGGTATGCCAATATAGACATAACGGGCCAATCTAATGGATTATATTCAAAATTATTTCAGTTGCATTGGAACACTGTATATGCTATTATATTTTATGAACTCGATAAGCCGAAGTGGTGGAATTGGCAGACGCGCTAGATTCAGGGTCTAGTGAGCTTCTCGCTCGTGCAGGTTCAAGTCCTGTCTTCGGCACCAGGCAGACCCCTAGAGCTTCAAAGGTTCTAGGGGTTTTTGTTTCACCGTTATTAAGTAACGGCGCTTCCGTGTTAATGGATTGTCCAAGATTTATCCAAGGTTTTCTAAAAAATATAATATCGTCTTTTTTTCTACTGCCTCCCGATAATCGAAACGGCGCTTTGCTGCATATTAGCCTTAAGTATCTTCTAGCATGTTGAATATACACGCAACATGTAATAAAATGTATATATAAACCATAATGCGTACTCGGCGGAGGGTGTGGTGGCGTATGGTTGACAAGGGTATTATAGAACGAAAGCTTAAAGCAAATAACTATAAATTGACACCCCAGCGGAGGGCTATAATTGATGCCCTGTTTGAACACAGGGGGAGGTTCATCGCAGCCGGGGAAATACACTCCAAAACTCTCAGCAGGCACTCGGGGACCGATTTTTCTACCGTTTACCGCAACCTTGAGATACTCGAGAAAATGGGTATTATACATAAGACAAATATTAGGGGCGGCGCCGCCGTTTACGAGCTCATATGTGATCATTCGCACCACCATCATATTATATGCAAAGGATGCGGTAAGACTGAAATAATAAGCGCCTGCCCTCTGGAACACCTCATGGAAGACGTCGAGGATAAGGGTTTTACCGTTATTGACCATAAGTTCGAATTGTATGGATACTGTAGTAAGTGCTACAATAAGCGATAAAATACAGAGTCAGTTGGTAGCTGTAAGGGGATGTATAAGCGGGTATTCATGAAGCCTGATTGAATTAATTTACGACATAAAACGGGAGGGGGAACCTCTCGTTTTAGATATTTCGCAAAAGGCTTTTAACTCCCAGGACCAGCATTAGGAGAGCCACCGATAGCAGTACTATGGTGCCTCCGGAGGCAAGCTCTAGGTAGTACGAAGCAATTATTCCTGAAACCGCGGCCACTTCGGCAGCAACAACCGACAGGAGAGTGGCTTGTTTGAAGCTTTTTGCAAGCTGTATTCCGGTGGCTACCGGTATTACCATAAGGGAGGATACCAGCAGGGCCCCCACTATCCTCATGGATAGCGTTATAGTCATGGCAATAAGAACCGTAAAAAGCAGGTTGACCCTTTTGACCGGTATCCCTGCAATCCTTGCGCCTTCCTCGTCAAAGGTTATATAGAAGAGTTCCCGGTAATTAAGACCGACGAAGGCAATAATCAGGGAACCCAGCACCGCAATAAGCATCATATCCCCCGAGCGTACCGTAACAATATTCCCGAAAAGATATCCGAACAGGTCAACGTTTATGGACTTTGCGTAGCTAATAAGCACTACTGCAATGCCTAGTCCCGCAGACAGAATAACAGCCATAGCCAGTTCCGCGTATTCGGAATACTTTTTCCGTAGCAGTTCAATGCCCAATGCCGCTGCCACCGAAAAAGCAAGTGCCATTGCCAGCGGATATATACCCGAAACCATTCCCGCTGCAACTCCCGACAGGGCTACGTGGGACAGGCTGTTGCCTATCATGGACATCCTTCTTAATACGAGGAAGATCCCTATCATCGGGCACAGTATTCCTATTATTACACCGGCCATAAGGGCCCTCTGCATAAAACCATACTGCAAAAATTCCATCATTCTATATACTCCTTTTTTAATGGTCGTGTATCAGCAGGTCCATGGTGTTACCGTATACTTTTTTCAGCATACTGGATATTTCTGACCGGGAGCTGTTTGGGTGACAAAGGAGTTTTCCGTCCCCCATGCAGACTATGCGGCCTACCTTTTGTGTTATAACGCCGATATCATGGGATACCATCACGATGGTTATACGCATTTCCTGGTTGAATATCTCCAATAGTTGGTAAAAATCCCGCTGGGAATCCGCATCTATGCCTACGGTGGGCTCATCAAGGAACAGAATCTGTGGGGAATTGATGAGGGCCCTCGCGATGAATACCCTCTGCTGCTGCCCTCCGGACAGGTTGCCTATTAACCTTTTGCCGAACTTTTCCATGTTCACTATGGACAGCACTTCATTAACCCTTTCCCGGGCCTTTTTTGTCCCCGGTTTTGGTGTGCTCCTGCCGGAGTACAAATTGGCACCAACTACCTCTTCAACGGTGGCAGGGAAGCCGGGGTTGAAGGAGGTGGCCTTCTGCCGTACGTACCCTATCCGCTCCCAGTCATTGAAATCTTTTATGTCTTTCCCAAACAGCTCTATACAGCCGCCGGAGGGTTTGAGGATACCCAGTATAAGCTTAACAAGGGTGCTTTTACCGGAGCCGTTGGGACCCACAATTCCAATATAATCCCCTTCATGGATGTCAAGATTTATGTTTGTAAGTACCAAATCCTTACCATATTGGAAATCCAAATTGCTTATACTTATAAGCCTTTCTGCGTTCATTGTCCCAACACCCTTTCAAGGGTCTCCAGGTTTTGCTGCATAACGCTTATATAATCTAGGCCTTCGTCCAGTTGTTGCCGGGTGAGCCCTCCTATGGGGTTTAAAACCTCCGTTTTTGCACCCACCTCATCGGCCAGCACCGTTGCCAGTTTGGGGTTGGTAAGGGTTTCAAAAAAAATATATCCGATTCTTTTTTCCCTAAGCAAGTCGGTGAGTGCTGCCAACTGGGCTGCGCTAGGCTCCTCCTGGGGGTTAAGCCCGGACACCGATATCTGTTCCAGCCCGTACCTGTCGGCGAGATAACCGAAGGCCGCGTGCGTGACGACTATTTCTCTTTTGTCCAGTCGGCTTAAGGTCTCACTGTAAAGGCTATCCAGGTTGCGCAGTTTTCCCGTGAACTCCTGAAAATTAAGTTTATAGAAGGCTTCATTACCACCATCCGCTTTGATAAGTGCGTGCATAATGTTTTCTGCCTGTTTTTCTGCCCTTGTCGGGTCAAGCCATACATGGGGGTCATATCCAACAGAAACATGGCCATGGTTATGCTGGCTATTACCTATATTCCCGTGTTTCAACAGTTGGATGCCCTTTGATGCCTCAACGACCAGTGGTCCGTTGCCATTTAGCGAGGCTATCAGGTTATCGGCCCAGGGCTCCATTCCAACGCCGTTGTATATAAATACGTCAGCCTCCTCCAGCGCCACTATAAGTTTGGCTGTGGGTTCCCAGTCGTGGGGCTCCGCCCCCACCGGTACCACCATACGCAGGTCTATCCTGTCGCCGCCGATGTTTTTAGCAAAGTCATACATGGGATAGATACTAGCATACACCAGTGGTTTGCTGCGTTTTTCTGCTATTCTGCTCTGTTGCCCCGTACTGTTTGTGCATCCTGTTATCATAAGAAGTACTGTCAGCAGAATTATACTTGGTATCCTGCCTTTCAAAATCTATTCCTCCAATCCCTGGTTATACATTAATGTGCTTATAGTAAATATTATCCAGAAAAATTGTAGCATTTATACCTGCTAAATGCAAATCATTTGCATAAGAAAAGGGCAGCGAAAAAATCCGCTGCCCGGTCGGACAGGAGTACGGCGGGGTTTATTACCCGGGAGCACTGCCGGTCCCGTCCGCACCAATAAAAATAAAAACTACTTACACGCCAGTGCAAGTAGTATAAATAAATACTTCTTCGGCAACTGGCTGGCATAGCACTTTCACGCTTTAGCCCCTTCAGCTTTGCGTCGCCATCTTTCGATGGTTTTGCCCTTATCGGAATTATAATTACATTCTACAATAACAGTAAATAAAATGCAATATACCTGTTTTTATCCTAAAAAACAGCAGGGATTAAATTGAACTTGTCGAAATAATCAAATAGAGTTGAGGCATTTTCTATTGGGGGATAGAGGATGGATAACAGGGATTATATTCAGACGGAAATATTGGAGTTTATGCCGGACGCGGTGATTATTCACTGCCGGGATAGCATATTGTTTGCCAACAGGGCGGCGGTTGCCCTTGCCGGCGCCAACAAAGAACAGGACCTTTTGGATAGGTCCATTATGGACTTTATTCCGGCAGTCGGCAGGGAAGAATTAAAAAGGCGAATAAGGGGACTTATAAGAGGCAAACAGCAGCATTCCGAGTGGGAACTGGTAAAGCTTAACGGCGAAACTGTCCTTTGTGAGGTGTCTGCCACCATAATAAAGTTCCGGGGCAGGACCTCAATTCTTACCGTTATTAGGGATGTTTCCGAGCGATACAGAATAGAAAAGGAGCTTACCCTTCAAAGGGGATATTTCCAGCAACTGTTCGAGAATTCCCCCGACGGAATAATAATGGTAAGCAACAGCGACAGGATTATTTCCGCAAACCAGGCATTCCTCAACCTATTTGGATATGGCCGGGAGGAAGTCAATGGCCGCCTGATAAACGACCTGATCGTACCCGGACACCTGGAGGAGGAGGCGGACGGCATTTCCAGCACCGCACTAAGCGGTAAAGTGGCAAAGAAAGAGACCACCAGAATGCGCAAGGACGGGAGCCTTGTGGACGTTTCGGTGATTGGCTACCCCATATTTATAAACGGAGTACAGGTAGGGATTTATGGAATATATAGCGATATAACCAAACGCAAGCAGGTGGAAAAGGACCTCCATGAGAGCGAAGAGCGCTATCGCAAGCTGATAGAACACCTGCCGGAGGCAATAATGGTCCATGTCGAGGGAGAAGTGGTCCTGGCCAACGACGCGGCGGCAAAGCTGCTTAGGGCTCCCGGCGTTAACGCCGTACTGGGAAAGTATTTCCTTGACATAATGCATCCCGATTATATGGAAATAGCCAGGATAAGGCTTAAGATGGTATCCGAGAACAGGAAGGATATCCCGATGAGACAGCAGAAGATAATACGCTTTGACGGCACTTTTGTGGATGTTGAGATGTCCGCCACCTGGTTCAATTATAAAGGGGAGGACGCCGTATTAAGCGTTATACGGGACATAACCGAGCGCAAAAAAGCCGAGGAGACTATAAACAAGCTTGCATACTACGATATACTGACAGGGTTGCCCAACCGCGTCCTGTTCAGGGACAGGTTCGCTTTAGAGATGGCCCACGCCCACAGAAATAAGCAGATGCTGGCGGTTTTGTTACTGGACCTTGATAGGTTCAAGAGTGTAAACGATTCCCTGGGTCACAGGATAGGCGATGAACTGCTCAGGGAAGTGGCGACGCGGCTTAAGGGGATTCTGAGGAAGGTTGATACCATCTCCCGCATGGGAGGGGATGAGTTCTTGATACTGCTTCCGGAGTTGTCAAGAATCGGGGATACCGAAGTCATCACCAAGAAAATACTGAAAGCGCTGCAAAAACCCTTTATTATAAATGGGAACCAATTGTACATAACTACCAGCATAGGTGTAAGCATATATCCTAAGGACGGCGAGGATATGGACACCCTCATAAAGAAGGCCGATGCGGCAATGTACAAGGCCAAGGGGGTGGGTGGGAACTGCTACTTCGTGTTCGCCGATAGTATTGATAGTGAGATTACGGATCGTCTGTTTATGATGAATGAATTACAGAATGCCCTGGACAAGGACCAGCTGGTGCTTAACTATCAGCCCAGGTACAATATGGAAACGGGCAGGATAAACGGTGTGGAGGCGCTTATCAGATGGGAACACCCCCTTATCGGGCTCATTCCTCCTGCCAAATTCATACCCATTGCGGAGGAAACCGGTATCATAATTCCTATCGGGGAGTGGGTGCTAAAGACAGCCTGTGCCATTAATAAAGCATGGCAGGAAGGGGGCTGCCCCGGGCTGAAGATGGCGGTGAATGTTTCTGCCCGGCAGCTTCAGTCTGTAGATTTCCCGGGGACGGTCAAGAAAATCTTGCGTCAAACCGGCCTTGAGCCCCAATACCTGGAGCTTGAAATAAACGAGGAGGCTATAAAAAAGAATGTGGAATTATGCCTTGACACCATAGGCCGGCTGAGGGAAATGGGCGTTGGCATCTCAATGGACGGTTTCGGTACCGGCTATTCCTGTTTTAGGCATTTACGAGAAAGGGATATAAGTTTGCTTAAGATCAATCAGTCACTATTTTCCGACCTCAAGGGAAGCAATTCGGACAGAATCATTGTGAACTCGATAATTTCCATGGCCCATCAGCTGGGCATCGAGGTTACTGCCGAAGGGGTGGAGGAGCAGGAGCAGCTGGACGTTCTGGGAAACATGAAATGCGATTATATACAGGGCTACCTATTAAGCAGGCCCCTGTCCCAACAAGATTTCGAGAAACTGCTTAAAACCCGCGGTTGAAGCCGGGACGCGCATGTGAAAGACATAGGGACGGTCCTCCTGTCTAAAACAGGGGAACACTTCCAGACAACTAAAAAAGCCCCTTTTTGTCATCCCCAGCGTAGCAAAGGACCTTACGGAGCAGTTGTCATCCCCAGCGAAGCGAAGGATCTTATGGCTATCTCCAAAAGATTCTTCACTACGTTCTTAAGCGGCATAGCCGGATTCTTCACTGTGCTTAAGAATGACAAAGTCAGATTCTTCAACTTCGTTTCAATAGGAGAAGCAAAAGAAAGTAGTTTTTCAGCAGCCCGGGATGTTTATAATGTCTTGTCATAAGGAGGAAGGAAAATGGTATTATCGGATAATACAATAAGGCAGATGCTTGCCAGCGGTACCCTTAAGGTGGAACCGTTAGAGGATGGGCAGATACAGCCTGCATCCATTGATTTAAGGCTGGGCCGGTTTTTTTTGAAGGTTGATGAAAATTGTACAGAATGCATAACCATGAAACAACCGCTAAAATATATTGAACTTGAAAGGGACGAGATAGTAATTCCACCACAGTCCTTTCTGCTAGCCACCACAATGGAATACATAAAACTTCCTGGCGGTATTACAGGTTTTGTTGAGGGAAGGAGTTCCATAGGCAGGATGGGGCTGTTTATCCAAAACGCCGGTTGGGTGGACGCAGGCTTCGAGGGCGAGATAACGCTGGAGCTTTTTAACGCCAACAGGTTGCCTATCAGGCTTGAAGCGGGGCGAAGGATCTGCCAGATTGTTCTTGCACAGCTAGACAAAGAAGCCGACAGGCCCTATTCGGGGAAATACCAGTATCAAAGGGGAGCGGTGGGCAGCAGAATTTACCTGGACAAAAACTCTTAAACGAGCTTGACATAATATAACTGGTATGATATCTTTTTTTCAAACCGATGACGGGGAAGTTAAACCACAGGTCGGTCTTACAGAGAGCCAGGGCGGCTGAGAACCTGGTAGACAAGAGGTGGACAAATGGGCCCCGGAGGGTGGAGCAAACGGGTTTTTGGCCTTAGTAGTTTCAACGCAAAGCCGGCGTTATCGGGCTAGGGGTGTGATGGCACCCTGCAAGAGTGAATGCATGGGCTGTATTTATGTGCATTAATTAAGGTGGCACCGCAGGTTAACACCTGTCCTTGGTTTTAGGACGGGTGTTTTTTGATTGGCGTCCGTTTAAGCCGCCAGTAAAACGCCGGTTGGTTCAAGCTTGCAGGGAAGGACCCTATAAAAACTGCAGCGAAGGAGGAAGTAATAATGAAAAGAAAGCAAGCGATGGTTGTATTAACCGTTCTGGTGGCTGTGCTGCTTCTGTTTACGGCGTGTTCGGGCAACAAAACCCAAAAAGGGATAAATACCGGCGGTTCATATAAAGGTGAAACTGCCTTAAAAAGGATTGGCATTGTCCAGGTTGTGGAACACCCGTCACTTAGCACCATAAGGGAATCCTTTGTTAAAGGCTTAGAAGATAGGGGTTTCTCAGAGGGCGACAATATAGTCATTGACTATCAAAACGCCCAGGGCGAGCAGGCAAACCTTAAGACCATATGCGGGAGGTTTGCCAACCACAGGTATGACCTGATAGTCGCAATCGCAACGCCATCGGCGCAGATGGCGGCAGGCGAAACTTCGGAGATTCCGGTTCTGTTCTCCGCATGTACCGACCCTATAGGGTCAGGCCTGGTGGACAGTATGGAAAGGCCCGGCAAAAACGTAACGGGTACATCGGACTTGGTATCGGCGAAAAGAATCATGGAACTGGCACAGCGGATAACTCCCGGTATCAGGAAGGTGGGCGCTTTGTATAATTCAGGTGAAACCAACTCTGCCGCCGTTATCGCAGACCTGAGGGAATACGCCGAAAATAATGGGATGACCTTAACGGAAGCCACCGTAACAAATTCCTCGGAGATTAAACAAGCGGCCCAGTCCCTTGCGGGGAAGGTGGACGCAATTTTCCTGCCTATAGACAATACGGTCGCATCTGCGATGTCGGCGGTTGTGCAGGTGGCTGTTGAGGCAAAGGTTCCCGTTTATGTAGGAGCAGATTCATTGGTAAGGGATGGGGGGCTTGCAACCTATGGGATTAACTATCAGGCCCTGGGCGATGAGACCGCGGACATGGCGGCAGAGATACTAAAGGGCACAAATGCCGGGGACCTGCCGGTAAGGACTATAAAGGATATGGAAATTTATTTAAACCTGGCCACAGCGGAAGCGATAGGGATAACCATACCCGAAGACATAATTAACGAAGCGGCAGAGATTATCAGAGAATAAAGGTTTGGGGAGATGTATGCTATGTATTTATCCATAATAAAAGGTGCGGTGGAACTGGGTATTATATATGCGGTGCTGGCGCTGGGGGTTTTTCTTTCCTTTAGGGTGCTTGATACGCCTGATTTAACGGTAGACGGAAGTTTTGTCCTTGGGGCTGCGGTATCGGCTGTCCTGTGTACCCTCGGGCACCCTTTGCTGGGAATACCGCTGGCATTCCTGGCAGGGTGTATGGCAGGGGGTGTTACCTCTATCCTAAGCAGTAAATTCAAAATTCAGCCACTGCTGGCCGGTATACTGACAATGCTTTCCCTGTATTCTGTAAACCTAAGGGCTATGCGAAACAAGGCTAATATTCCACTTAATAATGTTGCCACAATTTTTAGTTATTTTGATGGAACGGCTTTGAAAAACCATATCGAAATTATACTGTCCCTAGGGATACTAATGTTTATATCAATCCTGCTGTTTTTGTTTCTTAATACAAAGGTTGGCTTGGATTTAAGGGCGACGGGGGACAATGAGCAAATGGTAAAGGCCCTCGGGGTAAATACCGACACGGCTAAGTTTATCGGCCTTGCGGTTTCCAATGGGCTGGTGGGCGTATCCGGTGCTTTGGCGGCGCAGTATAATTCCTTCGCTGATATTGGGATGGGCACCGGTACGATGGTAATTGGGCTGGCATCGGTGATTATTGGTGAAGTGGTTTTTGGATGTGGTTTATTATATAGAAGGCTTGCGGCGGCAATGGCAGGCGCAGTACTGTACAGGTTGGTTATAGCCTTTGCCTTTGAGCTGGGTGTACCCGCCACCGATTTAAAACTGATATCGGCGGTAATAGTCGCTGCGGCGCTGTCAATGGCTTCAGTAAAAGAACGGCTGGCGCTGCTGGAAAAAAGAAGAGCACCCGGCTTGAAGGCAAAAGAAGGAGGTATTCTGAATGCTGAAAATTGAAGGGCTGTGCAAAACCTTTGATAAAGACAGCGCATACCGGAAGCTGGCCTTGGACAATATAAACCTGTCGCTGGACAAGTGCGGATTTGTTACGGTGATAGGCGGCAATGGTGCAGGAAAATCAACCCTGGCGAATTGCATAGCGGGGGTTTATGAAGTGGACAAAGGGAGAATAATGCTTGATTCTATCGATGTTACCTATTATCCAGAATATAAACGTTCCCGGTTGATAGGCAGAGTGTTCCAGGACCCGTCGCTGGGCACTGCATGTAACATGACGGTTGAGGAAAACCTTGCGATAGCCTATTCAAAGGGCAAACCAAGGGGATTAAGGCCCGGCATCCGAAAGAGGGACGTGGAGTATTTCAGGGAGCGCCTGTCGGTACTGGGACTGGGCCTGGAAGATAGGCTGACGGAAAAGGTGGGCCTGCTTTCGGGCGGGCAGCGGCAGGCCCTTACGTTGCTATTGGCTACCATTATAAAACCAAAACTGCTTATCCTGGATGAGCATACCGCAGCCCTCGACCCTTATACGGCAAAAAAAGTGCTAAAGCTCACCCGGGAGATGGCTGCCCAAAATGAAATATGCACCCTTATGATTACCCATAATATGAAAGCTGCGCTGGAACTGGGCACGCGGACGGTCATGATGCATGAGGGAAGGATAGTGCTAGATATCCAAGGCGCCGAAAGGGATGCCATGACGGTGGAAGGGCTTATAAGGAAATTTTCCGACAAAAGCGGTTCGGGACTTTACAACGATAAAATGCTGCTTAAATGACATAAAAAAACCTAGTTCGGACTTCTAAAAACAGAAGAATATTGTCGAAATATGTGCATTTTAGTAATATTATTGCGAAAAATATACCGTTGTTGTATAATAAGCCTTGATGTAAAGATTACCAAAATGGTTCTATATATATTACTGGGGACGAAAAGGCAAACCAGCCGAAAGGATGGGACGCAAAGCCACAGGCCTAAGGCAACAGAGAATTGCTACGGCGGCTGGGTTGCCGAAACATACGTAGGGCAGCCTACTATAATCGGAAGCCCCGATTTGGCAGGTTGTTTTTTTATTATAGTTTAAGAAAATTTATACATCTGTGTTCCTGTGAAGAAGGGGAAGCAGACAATGTATATAAGAGGGATATTGGGGTGTTTCAGTTATGATAATTTACGGGGGATCAATAAAGGAAGCCATTAACAAGGGAATGAAGATTTACAAATGTGAAGCCAATGACTTAAGAATACATACAATTAAAGAACCAAGACTTGTATTGTTTGGCCTGATAAAAAAAGAAGGGAAATACAGGGTGGAGCTTGCCCGTGCAAAAAGAAAAGAGGCGTGCCAAGACAAGAACAAGGACAGCTGCGTAGACGGATACATAGAAATAGTTTCGGGCAAAGCAATGGTGGCTGATCCGGTGGGAGACGGATACTATGCTGCTATAGACCCGGCAAATCCCAACGTTGACATATACCTTAACGGCAACAAAATAAATAGTGTCAGCGTGGTTACACAAAAAGACACAATAGAGTTAAGGCCTGTTGTCAGAGAAGCTGTTACCGAGGTTAATGCGCAACTGTCAAGGGATAAAATGAAGGCAATTTTAACGGTGACAAAAACGCCGGGCAAGCAGTATTACTTGGAAGATGCGCCAAAAACCAGGCTGCTGAAAGTTTCACTTGGGTGCAAAGAGACGCCCGCACCGGATGTCACGATGGAACAGTGTATCCAGGAACTCGAAAAGATAAAGGTAGCACTCAAATTTATAGACAAGAATGCGATAAAAAAGCTGTTGGAGCAACCGGACGGGGGCAGCGCAGTGGTTGCCGAGGGGATATATCCCATTGACGGCCGGGCCAGCAGGGTAAAATATCTGTTTGAAAGCAATAAAATTCGCAACCCGGCCTTTGAAACCGATGACAAGGTGGACCTTTTAGACCATACGATACTGCCCACGGTGGAGGTAGGTCAGGTGCTTGCCGTTAAAGAAATCCTTGCCATTCCAGGGAGGGACGGTGAGACGGTAACCGGCGAGACTGTTAAAGCCAAACCGGTAAAAGAAACCCCTTTCAGGGCCGGTAAAGGAACCATGCTGCTGGATAGGGATACAAAAATTGTGGCATCTTGCAGTGGCAGGCCTATGTTGAGAAACGGAATGGTATCGGTGCTACCACTTTTGGTCATTCCAGGGGATGTCAACCCGGAAACCGGAAATATAAATTTCAATGGCGATGTACACATTAAGGGCAGTGTAATGGATAACCTGAAGGTAATTGCCGACGGTGATATAATCGTATCGGGCAACGTGCTGCAGGCGAATCTTATAGCCAAGGGAAGTATTGATATTGCAGGAAATATAATAAGCAGCAAAATTACAGCGGGCACCGCTGTTATAAATAACCTTTGCATTCTGCCCATTATAAAACAGGTCCTTGACATTGTAAATAATGATTTCTTCGATGCTAACTCGGAAGTATGGCTAAGCGGTTACCGTAAAATGATGGAGCGGCATCCCGTTATGTATTCCGAAAGGCGCCAGCGTATTGAAGGGCTGGTAAAGGATATGAAATGCATGGCGAGGCTTTTGCCGGACGAGGACTATGTTTTAATCAAGGGTATTCTGGAAGAGATAAGCATTATTTATGCCGCCGGTAACCTGGTAAATGCCGGACAAATAAAGAGGCTTAAAGGAAGGATACAGGAGTACTTGGCTAATACATTGAGTGCCGAAGGCGGGGATGCTGATATAAGGTTAAGATACGCGCAGAACTCAATTATACAGGCCAGCGGTGATATACTGGTTTTGGGCCGCGGCACATACCAGACTGATATTATTGCAGAAGAGGTAATAAGATTTATGAAGCCTTCAAGTGTCGTTCTGGGCGGTACGCTGATAGCTGGCAAAAGAATGAGCATGGGGATCGTGGGTTCACCCTACGGTATTACTACACACTGCAAGGTACTTGACAAAAACGGTAAAATAGATGCAGTGCGTTTATATAGTAATACGGTAATAACAGTAAATAATAAGAGGAAGATTGTATGATGACCTTGTATTTATTATATCGCATTTAAAACTTTACACCTCCTAGTGTAACACCCTGAGCAAAGCTATTATCAGATTCTTCTCACTATCGATTCGGAAAAAGTTTGGTTTCTGCAAGAAAAACATGAGAGGTCTGTTCTCAAGGTTTTGTGATAGAATTAGGTTCAATCGAACCAGAAGGAACCTAAAAAAGCTAGCCCTTTATTGTAGTTTCCACAAATAAATTCTCAATTTATAATAAATAATTAAAAGTTCAGGGCAAATGCCCTGAACTTTGTGGTGCCGAAGGTGGGACTTGAACCCACACAATGTTTCCATTACTGGATTTTGAGTCCCGTGAAATGTTGAGAATAATTATCAATCACTTGTATCATAGGCGTTTCAATGGTTCTGGGGTTTCGGGCGCGCTTATTTTTTTATAGCACTGCATTAGACTGTTTTAAAAACGATTTTTGTGCGTCCCCAAAAGAGTAATAATTCTAGACTATATAAAATAATCTAGCGCATTACTAAAGATATGATAGCATACGTTGTCGGTCATTGCAAAACTAGCAATAGATCGTGTCAAGTTACTATGGGATTTTAAAGAATAAATTATTCCCCTGTTTACCTTCCGGCTTAAGCATCTCTCACTGACTTAAGGAACTGGGAAGCCCAAGTCCTTTTACCGATATTCAAAATGGTTATGTGACCGATGGTTGCGTGCGATGCCGTAAGATTTCGTTTCCTGATAAACTCCGGGTCTACTTTTACGTTTCTTGCTTCATTTACTGCGGCTTTTTCCTTTTGAATAAAAATATCATACACATCCCCGCCATTTGCTACAAAGACTCTTAACCTGGACATCTGGTCCACACCCGTTCTACTCCAGCCCAGAGGCCGTGAGCTCAGCCTAGACGACAAGATATGGCTAACATGGCCTTCTGCACTGCAGCCGATGTAATATGCCTCGTACTGCCGCATTATCCCTTCCCAGTTACCAAGTATGTATCTTCTTGCTTCCTGCACAGCTCTTTTCTTTGTTTCCGGTTCAGTTGTACTTATGATTGCTTTAAATAGCTCTTTTACACTATCTTTGTCGCCGCTATTTATATAATCCCACATAATTGGCGTGGTGTAGCCCATATGCGCTGTAGCCTGTGTTACATACTTAGATAAATGATAACGGTCCAGAACGTAGATGCTTCCCTTTATCCAGCCTAGTCCATTCTTTATCCAGGTGGCCCCATCACCTGATAGGTATATCTTTTTAATAGTATCCATATCATAAGCCTTATCTATGTAGTCTAGAACTTCCAACCGATTAAGTCCGTATAATTGTGTAAAAGGATAGTGAGCCACAGACTCATTTCCTCGGTTATAATATAGGTGTGAACTAATACCAAAC
>JAAYJF010000007.1 GCA_012523075.1 Clostridiales bacterium
GGTATCATCGGAACTCGTGCAATTATTTCGATATTATAGGGCGAAGCATCAATCCTGCGCAGGTTTTCAAGGATGAGCCCGTTGTCGGCCCCGGTCAGTTTTTTATGAAGGGCGCCGTCAATAATCTTAATATCGCTGTACATCACGTCCAGCCAGGGCAGCACCATTTCTACATCCCCCCAGGGCGCAAAAAGGCAGGTTTCTATTGCCGTGTGAATCCCCAGTCTGTTGCAATCCTTAAGTACCGCCGCGGTAAACCGGGCCTGGCTTAAGGGCTCGCCGCCGCTTATGGTAACTCCCCCGCCCGAGTGGAAAAAGAAAATCTCGTCCTTTGCAATCTCCGCAGCCGCTTGCTCCACCGACATGGGGTACCCGTATTTCCTTAACGCGCCGGTGGGGCATTTGTCAACACAGACAAAGCAGCTACGGCATTTATTACTGTCAATCCGCAGCCCGTCGCCTTCCCGGTCAAGGGAAAGGGCCCCGGCGGGGCATACCTCTACGCACAAACCGCACCTTCTGCATCGTTCTTTCGCGTGGCCTTTTTCAAGAACCGGCCTTTGGGATTCCGGCGTTGAGCACCAGGCGCATCTTAGGGGACACCCTTTAAGAAAAAGCACTGTACGCAGCCCCTGCCCGTCGTGTATGGACGACCTTTCTATTCTCAGCACCGTCCCGTTAAGCTGTGTGGTTTTTGTCATGGCGCTCACCCTGTAATTATGCTTCTTTGTGTAGTACGCCCTATTATTTCATCCTGGACGTCTTTGCCAAGCTCTACGAAATAGGCGGTATAACCGGCCACCCTTATAAGAAGGCCCTTGTACTCCTCCGGGTTCTTTTGGGCCGCCAGTAGCTTTTTCCCGTCTATTACGTTAAACTGCACGTGAAAGACCCCAAGGCTGCACATGCTTTTTAGAAGGGCCATCATCTGGGTTATTCCATTGTCGGTGGCCAGCATATCCGGCTCTACTTTCATGTTTAGCAGCGTGCCCTGTACAAACCGCGCATGGGGAATGTTTGCCACCGATTTAAGCACCGCGCTTGGCCCGTTAAGGTCGGTACCTCCGCTTGGACTGACACCGTCCGCCAGCGGCTTCCATGCACGGCGGCCGGAGGGCAGCGCTCCCACCTCCAGGCCGAAGGGCGTATTCCCGGATACCGGCAGAATCCCCGGGGTCATGGGCCCGAACTTGCCGCTGTATTTTTCTATCTCGTCCGCGATAAAGGTAAACATTTCAGCGGCTATATCGTCAACCATCGGGTCATCGTTACCGTATTTGGGTGCTTCAAGGCACAATTTGTGTATCCTTTCACGGCCCTCGAAATCCCTGTCAAGGGCGTCCAGAAGTTCTTCCATGGTGGCCTGTTTGGTCTGGTATACAATATGGCGCACCGCGGCTATGCTGTTTATTAGGTCTGCCACCCCGATGAGTATTATGCCGTTGCCCACATTGTACTTGGCACCGCCCCAGGCGTAGTCCTTTGCGTTTTGGATGCATTCCCTGAAGGTAAGGGACAGGGCCGGCACCGGACGATTCATGCATATCTCGTCTATTACGTGGCTCCCTTTGACAACCGCCCGGGTTATATACCTTACCTGTTCCTTAACCGCTTCCAGGAAATGCTCGTAGGTCTGAAACTCCAGCGGATTGCCCGTCCGTGCGGAAATGTACTTCCCGCTCTTTCTGTTTCTGCCGTCCAGCAGGGCAAACTCAACCACGCTGCCTAAGTTTATATCCGCAAGGGCAGTGTACTGCCGCATCCGTCCCGACAGGTTGGTTTCCACGCAGCCGCAGGGGTTCCAGTCGTAGGCCTCCCTAAGGGGTACACCCTTGTTCATTACCATCCTTATGCCCACCTCGTCGTTGTGGAAGGCCGGGAACCCGGTACCCAGGCTTATAAGCTCCACCACCTTCCTCAGGAAGGAGTTGGGGTTTTTGGCCAGATTGTAGCGCACCGACAGCGAGGGCTGGTAAAGCTGTACGTCCATGGTGGCCTGAAGTATCATGTATGAAAGGTCGTTTACCGCGTCCTGCCCCCTATCGTCCACACCCCCCACGCATACATTCTGGAACATGGGGTACCCGGCGGCAAACTCCGCCGTGACCGCGTCCTGGAACAGGCAGGGCTCGGAAAACTTAACCCACAGGCAATCCAGCAGCTCCTGGGCCTTATCCAGCGTAATGCGACCCGCATCAAGGTCCGACTTGTAATAGGGCCACAGGTACTGGTCCATGCGTCCCGGGTTGTAGCTGGCGGCGTTCTGCTCCATGAATATGCAGGTATGGTAAAAGTACAGCGACTGCAGCGCCTCCCGGAAGGTCCGGGCCGGGTGCTCCGGCACGCGCTGGCAAACCTTTGCTATTTCAAGGAGCTCCTGCTTCCTTTTGACGTCGTTCTCCATACCGGCCAGCCGCTCCGCCTCGGCGGCATAGCGCCGTGCAAGGGCAATAATCCCCTCCGCCGCTATCTTCAGTGACTTCAGGTAATAATCCTTTTCATAATCGCCCGGCTTGGTAAGGTCCAGCTCCGACCTTCTTTTTTCTATCACAGACATTATGCCGGATATGCCCTCCCGGATAAGCCACTCATACCCGGCGGTGGTTTCACCCCAGCCGCGGACCGCCTTGCGGTTTATATATATAACCCCGTTATCCCGTAGCACCCTTGTGTCCTCGGGAATCTGAGCAAGCCATTCCTCGTAGTTTGACCGTCCCTTCCAGTAGGGACGTATTTCCTCCTCAAAGGCCTTTTTGTCCTCCAGCCCTAGGTAAAAAGGGTCGTAGGGTCTTGAACTAATGGTATCCAACTCGTCGTCAAGCACCGACCAGCAGGTGTCAGCGCACAGAATACCGCCCCGGATTTTGCTGCCCGAGCAGCCCACAATGAGCTCGTCGTTCCATATGGTTACTGTCTTTTCCATGCACTGCTTCCTGAAGGCGATAGCCTTTCTTACCACCAGCGGCAGGCCTTCGGACTGTCTGAAACCCTCGGTAAGGATTTTTGCGTTCTCAAGGTCTATCTCCGGCCGGGTGGCAAGGACCCTTTTCTTAAGCCGGTCTATTCGCTTCATGTATTCGGGTCTATGTACCGGTCTGTCCATTTTGATACCCCCTTGACAGGATAATCACAATATAGGTTACCAGCGTTCAGTATGTATTTTGGACTTGTCGTATCTATCCGCCGGGTCTTTCTGTTCATCCCCATGCCCCACCGCTACCACGCCTACCGGGATAATGTTTTCCGGCAGCCCAAAAAGCTCGGATATGGGCCGGGTCAGTCCCTCTCTTGGATACAGGCCGCACCATACCGCGCCCAAGCCTATACCGTGGGCGGCCAGCAGTATGTTCTGTATAGCTGCGGAACAGTCCGCAACCAGAAAACCTGTGCACTTTTGCAGTACGCTGTCGCCGCATACGACAATGCCGCACCCTGCCCGGGGCAGCATTTTTGCGTAGGGGTGAAACTCTGCTATGCTCTCTAGGCTTTTTTTATCCCTCACTACTATAAAATGCCACGGCTGGCGGTTATGGGCCGACGGCGCCTGGGACGCTGCCCTAAGCAGAGTCTCAAGGTCTCCCTCCGAGACCGGCTGTCCGGTGAATCTTCGTATGCTTCTACGAGTTAATATTGCCTGCAACACATCCACTGCATTTCCTCTCCTTTCTCCTATTTACCTAATGGCTAATCGCTGCTAAGGCTTTCCGTATATTTCTACGCATTGCAAAAGACGCAATGCTATATATAACGTTATAAAGACTTTACACAGCTGTCATCCTGAGCGAAGCGAAGGACCTATCCCCTAGAAGATTCTTCGGACTTCGTCCTCAGAACGACAAAGTCGGATTCTCCAAGCTTTGCTTCTTAAGAATGACAGATAAAGGAATGTAATATTATTTAAGAACCCTGTTAACTCTATATTTTATCAGATACACTCTTCCAAAGCCAACATCCCTTACCCCTTTACGGGGCTTTTTTGCTTGTTTTTTAAAGGCCCTAACATATTTTCGGACACAGGGTAATATTATTCTAATAGGTTGTATTAAGAAAGAAAAGGAGAGGAGGAATAAGGATGACTCTTGAACTGGTAAGGGACCTGATAAGGGTGGATCAGGTTATCGGGGAGGAAATGACCCAGGCAGTGGTGGAGGGAGACGTTGTTGTCCCGGATAGCAAGCCGGATGTAGATAGAATCCTCAGCATAAACGGTTGGGTGGTAATAACCGATAAGGAGATTGTTGAGGATAAAGTTATAGTTGAAGGAGTAGTTAACGTTAAGTCGTTGTACATCTCCCAGGAGGGTGAGCAGCCCCTGCACCACATGGAGGGCAGCTTCGGGTTTGCCCAGCAGATAGACCTGCCCGGCGCAAACAACCGGATGGAGGCGGAGATTAAGGCCGCTATAGAACACATAGACAGCAGCATGGTTAACAGCAGGAAGCTTAACATTAAATGCGTGCTGGGCCTCACCGGCAAGGTTGTGGAAAGGTCCCAGATAGACGTAATAAAGGATATTAAAGGCGTCCAGGATATCCAGGCGCTGAGGGACCATCTAGAGGTAAGTGATACCACCGGGGAAAACGCATCCAGGTTAACGGTGCGGCAGGACTTTGACATTCCGGCGGATAAGCCCCTCATAAGGGAGATACTTTATACCGACGTTACCATAGGGGAGCGGGATAGTAGCATATCTGAAAACAGGATTTCGCTTCAGGGCGTATTAAAGATTACTACGCTGTACATCGGGGACGACGAAACAGGGTCCATTAACGACATAAGGTATCAACTGCCCTTCAGCCATTATATAGAAATTGCCGGAGCCATGCCCGGGATGAGGGAAAGGGTGCGCTGCTATGTGGAGGACTTTTATTCCACAGTCAAGGAGAACGAAGAGGGCCTGAGAAGAGCAGTTGAATACGAAGTGGTGGTAAACGCCGAAGGCAGGGTTGAGACCATCCAGCCTATGGAGGTACTGGTGGACGCCTATTCGCCCTCGGTAAACCTTGAGGCGGTTAAAGCCAATATACGGTTCAAAAAGACCCTTGATAGGCTAAGCGAGGACATAGCCGTCAAGGAAGAAATGGACCTTCCGGCTGACTTCCCGCACATTGAGAGTATATGCGACATAAAGGCAAAGCCGGTGCTTACCGATTTTGGCGTATACGAGGACCAGGCGGTGGTGGAAGGGGTGCTTGCCATCCAGGTGCTCTATTTAACCCGGGATTACGCCGAGGCAATACATCTCTATGAGGATGAGATACCCTTCCGGCATAGTGCGCCGCTTCCCGAAGGGGGAGAAGGGGTAGGCCTGGACGTTGACCTGTACCTGGAGGACCTGCAGTACCGCGTATTGGACGCCGATCTGTTCGAGGCAAGGGGTAGAATAAGGGCGGATATCGGCATAAGCAGGACCTTCGAAAAGGAAGTGCTGATGGATGTCGAGGAAGCAGAAGAGGCTGGAAGACAAACGGAAGCCAGTATAGTGGTGTACTTTATTCAGCCCGGCGACAATCTGTGGAACATAGCCAAACGGTTTAACACCACCATAGAGGAGCTTGTAAAGGTAAACGATATAGAACAGCCCGATGACTTAGCATCCGGCGACAAGCTTATTATCTCCCGGATAGTGAAGTACCAGCTTTCATAAAAAAAGTCCGCGTCAGCGGATTTTTTTTATGCCATTGTCATGCTGAGCGTCCCATTATGTCATGCTGAGCGAAGCGAAGGATCTTATGTCTGTCTCCGAAAAATTCTTCACTACTTCTTATCTATTAACTACGGGCTGCCATCTAGCACCTGGCACCTGCTTCCTATAAGCTAAGAACTACGAACTACCAACTACCAACTACCAACTACCAACTATGAGATGTTTTATTGTATAAAGGAACATAGGACGGTAGAAAATAACTAAAGTGATTTTTACTAGGAAAAATCCTATTGACTGGGAGGAAAGAATATGACACCGGAAGGAAGGCTTATAATAATTGGCGGGGCGGAGGACAAGCAGGGTGAGTGCGAGATTCTCAAAGAGGTAGCTGCGGCGGCCGGCGGCGGTAGCGGTAAACTGCTAATAGTCACCACTGCCACCTCCAACCCGGAACCGGCGGGGGGGACCTACGCCCGGCTGTTTGAAGGGCTGGGTGTGGGCGATGTCCGGGCCATTGGCATAGAAAGTAGGCAAGACGCCGACCGGAAGGAGGTACAGGAGGCGCTGGAGGGAGCAACCTGCGTTTTTTTTACCGGCGGGGACCAGCTAAGGATTACCAGCATACTGGGGGGCACCAAGGTGGGGCCTTTGCTAAAGAGATTGTTCCGCTCGGGCATTGCAATCGCAGGCACCAGCGCCGGGGCTTCCGCCATGAGCAGCACTATGATAGTAACCGGGGAAGAGGAGGACTCTCCGAGAAAATGCACCGTAAAGATGGCGCCGGGCCTGGACCTGCTGAACGGCTGTGTCATAGACCAGCATTTTGCCCAGCGGGGCAGGATAGGGCGCCTTATGTGTGCAGTGGCGCAAAACCCCCATGTGCTTGGCATAGGCATAGACGAAGACACTGCGGCGGTAATAGAGGCCAATCACCTGAAGGTTTCCGGGTCCGGGGCGGTGACGGTGGTGGACGGAAGTACTCTAAGTTACAGCAACGTTTCCGAAACCAGGCCAGACCAGCCGCTTGCGCTTATGGGGGTTACCATCCACGTACTACCCAAGGGCTATGGGTTTGACCTTTTGCAGAGAAAACCAATACACTATCAATCTCGGGAGGATTAAAATGAGGATACTGGAAAGAAGAATACTAAGGGGCAGGAACATTTACAGTCACAGCCCGGTTATAAGGCTTACGGTAGACCTTGAGGACCACTGCGATATCCCCACCTGCGACATAGAACGGTTCAACGAAAGGCTGTTAAAGCTATTGCCTGGCCTTGCCAATCATCATTGCTCAAGGGGCTACGCCGGAGGCTTCAAGGAAAGGCTTATAGAGGGCACCTACCTGTCCCATGCGCTGGAGCATGTGGTAATAGAGCTTCAGAACGTTGCCGGCTACGACGTATGGTTCGGCAAGGCCAGGAGGTCGGATACGGGGGATTGCTATTACGTGATATACGAATACCTCAATGAGGACGTTGGACTGGAAGCGGGGCGGGCGGGGCTGGACCTAATAAATGGCCTTATTGAGGGCAGGGAAACAGACATAGACAAGGTTATCGGCTACTTAAGGGAGATAGGCAAGGAGACCGACCTGGGACCCAGCACCCTTGCCATAGTTGAGGAGGCAAAGCTTAGGGGCATACCCTTTATGAGGATGGGCAGCGGAAGTATGATCCAGATGGGTTATGGCAGGTACCAGAAGAGAATAGAGGCCACCATCACCGAAAATACCAGCTGCATATCGGTGGACATTTCCTGCGATAAGACGGTCACAAAGGAACTGCTGGCCGAAGCGGGGATTCCGGTCCCGGACGGGGGAGTGGCCTACGGCCAGGATTCTGCTATTGCACTCGCCCGGGACCTTGGGTACCCGGTGGTGGTAAAACCCAATAACGGCAACCAGGGAAGGGGTGTCACGCTGAACATAACCTCCGACGAGCAGCTTTTCAAGGCATATCAACTGGCATCGGCAATAAGCCACAAGGTAATAGTGGAAAGGCAGATAGAGGGTAGCAATTACAGAGTCCTTGTGGTGGGGGACAGCGTTGTGGCGGTGTCCGAAAGGCTACCCGCTGCGGTGGAAGGGGACGGTGTTCACAGCGTCAAGGAGCTGATAGAAATGGAAAACTCCGACCCCTTAAGGGGAGACGGTCACGAGAAGCCTCTAACCAAGATAAAGGTGGACGACCATGTAATGTTCACGCTGGGGAAACAGGGCCTTGACCTTAACTATATACCCCGGCGGGGAGAGACGGTAACGATGCGGGAGAACTGTAACCTGTCCACCGGCGGCAAGGCGGTGGACAGGACCGACAGGATACATCCCCAGGTATCCATGATGGCGGTACGGGCCGCCGGCATTATAGGCCTTGACGTGGCGGGGGTGGA
>JAAYJF010000101.1 GCA_012523075.1 Clostridiales bacterium
ATAATCATATTAGCCCACCCAAAGGGCGGGCTAATATCTAATACCAATTAATCAGTCTCTTCTCAATCCAAGATACAAACTGGTACATAAGCGCTGCGAGGATTGCAAGTATTATTACACTGGTCATGACCAGGTCCAATCTGAATACCTGACCGCCGTACACTATAAGGTGGCCCAGGCCCGCTTTGGAAACAAGAAATTCTCCCACTATTACACCTACCCAGGCAAGGCCAACGTTTATCTTCATCGCGGACACTATTGTGGATATGCTGGCGGGCAGCATTACTTTCTGTAATATCTGATACTTTGTTGCTCCGAAGGTTCTGAGGAGCTTAATCTTGTCCGGGTCTACCTCCCTGAAGCCGTTATACACGCCTATAGTGGTAACCACCAGCGAGATTATCAACGCCATGGCAATAATGGCCTGAGGTCCTGCCCCTATCCATACGAGGATAATGGGTCCTAAGGCTATTTTGGGAAGGCTGTTTAGTACCACCAGGTAGGGCTCCAGCACCCGGGCGAGGAATTCCGACCACCAAAGGGCTATTGCCAGAAGTATACCTATTACAGTACCCACCACAAAGCCCACTATTGTCTCCATCAGGGTGTAGCCTATATGGATATAAAGGCTGCCGTCGCTGTGCAAATTTTTTACCGTCCTAAGCATCCTCGACGGCTGGCTGGTTATAAAGGGGTCTATTACGCCTGCGTTGGCGGCCAGCTCCCATGCAAGGAAGAAAGCAATTAGTATAGCAATCTGCGTAATCCTCACGTATACTTTTCTGCGTTTGACCCTATCTAGGAAATTTTTGTGATCTGCAGACGGGTCGTCTATACTGCTGTTGTTTTCCTGGATTTGAGTATTATCCTTAGGTTTATACATGCACATCCAGCTCCTTCCATATCCTGTTGAAGTATACCCTGAACTCAGGAGCCTCCCGGCATTTTATGGGTGTCCGCTCCTCACAGGTGAAATCCAGGCTGTGGATGGATTTCACCCGTGCCGGCCTTTTGGTTAGCACCACAACCCTGTCGGACATCGATATAGCCTCAGCGATATCGTGTGTTACCATTATGGCTGTCTTGGATTCCTTCTTTATTATCTTCCATATATCATCGGCCACTTTCAAACGGGTCTGATAGTCAAGGGCGGCAAAGGGCTCGTCAAGTAGTAGTATATCAGGGTCAATCGCCAGAGTTCTTATAAGGGCGACCCTCTGCCTCATACCCCCGGATAATTGGTGGGGATAATGGTCTTTAAAATCACCCAGCCCATATTTATGGAGTAAGCTTTTAGCCTTTTCCTTTGACTGTGCATTAAGGGTACCTTTTATTTCAAGCCCTATCATTACGTTACGAAGAATGGTCCTCCATTTGAACAGGTGATCCTCCTGGAGCATATAGCCGACATGACCGGCAGTGTCATTTACCGTCTCTCCGCCTAGCAGTATTTCGCCGGCAGAGGGTATAAAAAGTCCCGATATGAGTGAAAGCAGTGTCGTCTTACCGCATCCGCTTGGACCGACAATTGTAATGAATTCCCCCCTGTGAACCTCCAGGGTCAGGTCCTTAACCGCCTCGGTTTCCCCCTCAAGACTATGATACTTTTTCGAAACGTTCCTCAGACTGACTATTATATCCTCTGTCACCATTATCCCCCCAAAGCACTATTTGACTGTTCTGATTGCCTCCTCAGCAAATACATTAGTAGTGATTTCTTCGCAGGGCACTCTTTTATCAAGTTCCCCAGCCTCTTCCATTATATCCTGCAGCCGGTCGAAGGTTTCGGGTATAATGAGTGGGTCAGGGCACCAAGTGTCTTGGGCTTTATACCGATCCACAACCGTTGCCAAAAGTTCTAGGTCGGTGTCCGGGAAGAATGGCTGGATGGACTTTGCGATTTCTTCGGATGTATGCTGCTGTACCCACAATTGTCCCTTATAGACTGCGTTGGTAAATCCCTGGATAATCTCAGGGTTCTTTTCGATGTAACTTCCCAGGGCACAGTAGGCGGTATAGGCTATGGGGCCGCCGGCTACGCCTAAGGATGCAACAACGGCACCTTTTCCCTCGGCCTCCATCATTGAACCGGTGGGCTCAAACTCCGCCGAATAATCCCCCATGCCGCCGACGAAGGCCCCGGCGGTTGCGGTGAACTGTAGGTTTGTTATCATTTCCACGTCCTCATAGGGGTCTAGGCCGTGTTCCTTAAGAACGTACTCCAGGGTCATCTGAGGTACTCCCCCCGGCCTGCCTCCTATAATGGTCTTACCCCTTAGGTTTTCCCATTTGAAGTCCGGTTCAGGTTGTCTGCCCACCAGGAAGGAACCGTCCCTCTGGGTAAGCTGGGCAAATATTATGGCGTAATCCTCCCTGCCCTGGTTGTAGACGTATATGGTAGCCTCAGGTCCTGCAAAGCCGATGTCCGCCTGCCCTGATAAAAGTGCTGTCATTGTTTTATCCGCGCCCTGGCCGGTGGCCAGCTCTATCTTCATGCCCTCTTCCTCGAAGAAACCTTCATTTATGGCTACATAATGCGGGGCATAAAAAATAGAACGTACCACCTCGTTTAGCCTGATTGTTATAAGCTCCTTATCGGAACTGCATCCAGAGAGGCCCCCAATCACCAGGGCTAGTATAAGTAACGGTATTAAGATTTTTGTAATGCGTTTCAAGTCTTTCCCCCCTTTTTTAAAACGATATCGCTTACAATTCCATTATATTCAGGGGTGGGGTATTGGTGATAAGAGGGCAGGCATAAAAAAACCCCCGAGGTTATCCCCGCGGGGAGCAGGTCCTGGACGGGGGAGTTCGAAAACTCCCTGTCCTCCTGCTGCACCGGGTTTCCCGGGGGAGGGGTTTCGTCAGGACATAAGCCTTTTTTCGCCTTTGATTTCCTGTATGGGTTTTATGTCTTGGGTAACTTCCATGGTGCCGAGGTATTCGCCGTTATTGTCGCGGATTGCGAAATACCGGATATAGACATAGAGGTCGCCCATTTTAATCCAGAAGTCCTCGTGGTCTTTTTTGCCGGCTTTAAAGTCCTCCACAATTTTATTCACTATATGTACGCTGGCGGGGGGATGGCAGTTTTGCACCGACCTGCCTATTATCGCCTTAGTACGGGCGAAGACCCTGTCTGGGTTATTGGAAAAGAATTTTACCTTGTCGTCCTTGCTCACAAAGGTAATGTCAACCGGTAGGGTACTCAGCATGTATTCTAGTTCCTTTTGAGTTAATATGCCGGTTTCGAACTTAATATTATCTTTGGGTAGGCCTTCCGCGGGCCTTTGCATATCCTTTGCCGCACCGGCTCGTTCCGGCACCCATTCCGGAGGCGGGTCAATGAGGGTATACCCGATTTCTCCGCTTTCCTTTGCTATGCCCAGCCACTCATCCTCGGTAAGTGTATCCACCGCCATGGGTATTAGTATGTTTTCTTCCTTGAAAATCATCTCGGAGGTCTTGTTTATTGTCTCCCGAGCCCTTTGTACCAGGGTTGGGATGGAAACCGAGTCATCCTCCAGCAGCCTTCTTATTTCCTTTATACCGTTTCTTATCTCATCATCAACGCCCCACATTACCTTGGGGGGAGCAGTTATTCCGTATTTCTCAAGGTAGGGGAACAATAGGTTTTCCTTGCGGCTATAGTGTTTGTCTATCTGCCAGAGCTTTTCCATCATTTCCGCCAGCTCTGGAAGCCTGGTTTTGTCACCGGAGCTTTCGAGGTCCCCCAGGAGGGGTTTAAGGTCTTCTTCTATTAGCTTTTCTATCTGCTTATTTTCAATTCTAATCGTATGTATCGGATGGCCGGGAATTTCGCTGGCTTCCACTGGTTTATGTATGTCCTCTATTGAGCCCTTGAACACCTCAGCATGGACATCGCAAAGCCTTTGCACCTCTTCAACCGGCATGCCCTCCATAATGAGGTTTTGCTCCATTTCGGAAATTTCGGATGCGGTAACTCCTTCAATCAATTTTGCAAACCTCTCCTTTACCTGATCAACGCTTTTTCCTTTGTGCAGTTCCATTATGAGTTCCTTAAGGACCTTTTGTCTGTACTGCCGGTTGTTTATAAGTTCACTCATGTGTTATACCTCCTCATTCTTTAATGGTATATCCTTCGTACTTGAAGGCCTTTTTTATATCATTCAGCTTGATACCCTCCATTGCGGTTCCCATTGGTATTGTCATAAACCGGCCCGCGGTGCTTAACATATATAGTATTATTTACCCAAAGGATGGTTAATAAAACCCAATAAGGAGTAATTTCTATCCATTTAAAAGGCGTTGTAATGCAAAAAAGGGACAAAGAACCGTCCCTTGTCCCTTTTTGTTATAGCGGGACGGTCCAGTCCCGAATGTGGTGAAACAGCCGCCCTGTCTTGCTTAAAATCACATAGAGGTGAAACATCAAAAAACCCAGGATGGATACTGTTATTATAAGGCCGATTAACGGAAGTGCCCTGGCTGTATCCCTGCGGTAAAGGCCGATAATGGCCAGTACCACATTGGCAAGGCATAGGATGGGCAGCATTACGGCCAGCACAAGCGAAGGCTCAAGGTCGTTGTATATAAGGGCGGCGATTACAATGCTTGCAGCGGCGATTATTATACATACCACTCCAATAACCGGATAGTTCTTCCCTCCGTTTGCATCCTTACCGGCGTGCTGGTTCACGGACCTCATCTCCCTTTGTTACAATTCTATTCTTTATTAAGCCCCGATATCCTTCCGAAAATACACAATCTGTTACATGGAGCCAATATTTTCCCAGGTGTCCTGTATAAGCAGTATAAGCGCCAGCGAATGAGCCTTTTCGCCGCTTTCAAGATATCCCCCAAGCAGCACAAAGCTAGCCTCAATATCGTTTATATAGTCATGGTCTATATCAAGCTGGAGATAGGGTTTTATTCCCTTCCACGCTGCTACCGAGGCCTCAAGGCTTTCTATTGCCCGGTCCCAGTCTTGGCTGCGTATGCCCTCCTCGGTGGCCCTAAGATGAGCCGAAAAGCCGCTACGGATGTCGATGGGCCTTCGTAGAGGGGCGCAGCAGCAAAGCAGCACCGAAAGGACTATAAGAGCATATAACAGGGGCTGTCTTTTCACTGTGATATACCTCCTCCCTGGCCATTGTCTGTTTGTATTATCACGTAGGGC
>JAAYJF010000098.1 GCA_012523075.1 Clostridiales bacterium
CCGGTAGGCCCCACCATAAGTATATTCCTTGGTTTAATCTCCTCCTGCATATCCTCCGGCAGAAATCTTCTCCTATACCTGTTCCTCAGGGCCACCGCCACCGACCTCTTGGCTTTATCTTGACCTACTATGTATTTGTTAAGCTGCTCCACTATCTCGAGGGGGGTTAGCTCCTTCACCTTTTCACCTCTCCTTTTTACTATAGCTCCAGTACTGTTATATCGTCATTGGTGTATACACATATTTGGGACGCTATTTCAAGGGCTTTCTTTGCTATATCACCGGCACCAAGCCCGGTGTTTTGGTACAGCGCCCTTGCCGCCGCCAGCGCATAGGGTCCTCCCGACCCCACCGCTATTACATCGTCGTCCGGCTCAATAACCTCCCCGTTACCCGAAACCACAAGCAGGGATTGGCTGTCTAGTGCAATTAGCATTGCCTCCAGCTTCCTAAGTATTTTATCGGTTCTCCATTCTTTGGCCAGTTCCACAGATGCCCTTTTAAGATTACCCCCGTACTGTTCAAGTTTTCCTTCAAACTTCACAGTCAGCGTAAGGGCATCCGCCACCGATCCGGCAAAGCCTATAAGCACATTGTCGTTATATATCCTTCTTACCTTTTTGGCGGAATGTTTCATTATTGTATGCTCGCCCAGCGTAATCTGCCCATCCCCGGCGATGGCGCCCTTTCCATCCTTCCTTACTGCGACTATGGTAGTCCCCTTTAGCACACTAACACCACCTCAATAAATTTTGATTATACCCGGCGGTTTTTTCTAGTCCGCATTCTTGATAACCCTGTCCAGCGTATCAAGCGACCTTTCCGCCAGCCTCCGATTACGCTCCGTCTTGTTCCTTATGTTTGTCTCCAATGGCGGTAGCAGGCCGAAGTTTGCATTCATGGGCTGGAACCGGCCGGCGGCACCGCTGGTGACATAATGGATAAGCGCTCCTATAACCGTTTCCCGCGGTAGCACCAAGGGCTCCTTTCCCGACAGAAGCCTGGCCATGTTTAAGCCTGCTACAAGCCCCGCAGCTGTGGATTCTATATACCCCTCCACGCCGGTTATCTGTCCCGCAAACATCATCTCTGGGTTATCCCTAAGTCCCAGTGTAGGCAGTAAAAGCCTTGGTGAATTAATATAGGTATTCCTGTGCATTACACCGTATCTCACAAACTCAGCATCCCCAAGTCCCGGTATCATGCCGAAAACCCTTTTTTGTTCCGACCATCTAAGGTTGGTCTGGAATCCCACCAGATTATACAGCGTCCCCTGTGCGTTGTCCTGCCGCAGCTGCACCACGGCATAGGGGGTACACCCTGTCCGTGGGTCTTTTAGTCCCACCGGTTTCAACGGTCCGTACAGAAGGGTATCTTTGCCCCGCCTTGCCATAACCTCCACCGGCATACAGCCCTCGAACACCTTTAGGTCCTCGAACTCCTTCAGCGGATAGGTCTGCGCCTCCACAAGGGCCGACCGGAACTCTTCATATTCCTGTTTGGTAAAGGGGCAGTTTAGATAGTGGTCTCCCCCCTTGCCGTACCTGGAGGCCCGGAATATCAAATCCATATCCAGCGATTGGTAGGTTACTATCGGGGCAGCCGCATCATAAAAATACAGGTATTCACAATTCAGCCTCTTTGTCAGGGCCGTCGTCAGTCCGTCCGAGGTAAGGGGACCGGTGGCTATTATTGCCGGCCTTTCAGGTATTTCCTTTATCTCCTGTCTTACTATCTCAATATTTGGGTTTGTCTCCAGACTGGCCGTTACCTGCCCGGCAAAACGCTGCCTGTCAACGGCCAGTGCAGAACCGGCGGGAACGGTATTAGAATCGGCGCACTGCATTATTATCGAACCCAGCCTCCTCATTTCCTCCTTGAGGAGGCCCGCCGCGTTCTCCAAAAGGTTGGACCTTAGTGAATTACTACACACCAGCTCTGCAAGGTAGCCGGTATGGTGGGCGGGGGTCATCTTACCGGGCCTCATCTCGTAAAGCTTAACCCTTATCCCCCTTTGTGCTATCTGCCATGCCGCTTCGCTGCCGGCCAGTCCGCCACCTATTACGCATACCTCTTTCACAGCCTTCACACCTGCCTTACCCTTCATGGAAATTTTGGCATTTCTCATTAAGACAAACCGGTTCTTTTGCCTTTTTGCCCTTCATTTCCCAAAGCTGCTCTCCGCACTGGCTGCATTTTTTGTCGGAGGGTTTGTTCCACGTTACAAAATCGCAGTTAGGGTACCTGCTACACCCGTAGAATATGCGTCCCCTTTTGGTCCTTTTAAGTACAATTTCGCCAGCGCATTTGGGGCACTTTACCCCTACCTTTTCCAGCAAGGGTTTTGTGTTCCTGCATTCGGGGAAACCCGGGCAGGCAAGGAACCTTCCGTATTTGCCGTGCTTTATTACCAGTTTTTTGCCGCACAATTCACAAACCTCATTGGTTTCTTCTTCTTTTATCACTATCTTTTCCATCTTTTTCTCCGCCCGTTCCACCATCGATTCAAGGGGGCGGTAAAAGTCCTCTACAACCTTCCTCCATTCAAGACCCTTTTCCTCTATTTCGTCAAGCTTCTCTTCCATGTCCGCGGTAAAATCCACATCGACAATATCCCTGAAATATTCTGTCATGACCTCGTTGACAACCTTACCAAGATACGTTGGAACCAGGGACTTCTTTTCCTTTTCCACATAACCCCGCTGCAGTATGGTTGATATGACCGGGGCATAGGTGCTTGGCCTGCCTATACCGTCGTCCTCAAGGGACTTTATAAGCGAAGCCTCGGTATACCGTGCCGGAGGCTGTGTGAAATACTGTTTGTCTTCCAGTTTCTTTAACTTAAGGGCATCCCCTTTATCCAGCGGTGGTATCCTCTCCTGCTTTTTCTCCGCGTCATCATCCAGCACCTGCAGAAAGCCCTTGAAGGTGAGGATAAGGCCTGATGCCTTAAACAGATAATTACCGCATTCCACGCTTACGCTTTGGGTATCATAGCGGGCATCATTCATCTGGGATGCCACAAACCGTTTCCAGATGAGGCTATATATTTTGAACTGGTCAGGGGTAAGGGACGCCTTAACGCTTTCAGGCGTCCTGTTAACCGCTGTGGGCCTTATGGCTTCATGGGCCTCCTGGGCACCCTTTTTACCCTTGTAGTAACGGGGCGTATCGGGAAGGAAATCCTTACCCCATTCCCCGACAATAAAGTCCCTGGCATGATGTAGCGCTACCTCGGACACCCTGACGGAATCGGTCCTCATGTAAGTTATTAGTCCTTCGGAACCGGCACCCTTAATATCAATGCCTTCATACAGTTGCTGTGCTGCGGCCATGGTCCTCTTTACCGTAAAACCCAGTTTGTTGTGTGCATCCTGCTGCAGGCTGCTGGTGGTGTAGGGCGGATAGGGGCTCCTTGTCTTTTTGCCCTTTTTTAAGTCGGACACCACAAACTCTTTACCATCAATATCCTTTAATACTTCATCCATTTCGGCCCTGGTACCTATGGTAACCTTTTTCCCGCCCCGGGAATGGAGTTCCACCTTGAAGCTATCCTTACGGTTCCTCTTGTAAAGGGATGCAAAAAGCCGCCAGTACTCCTGCGGTACAAAGCTGTCTATCTGGTCCTCACGGTCACATATCAGTTTTAGCGCAACCGACTGAACCCTGCCGGCGCTTAGACCCTTTTTAACTTTTTTCCACAAAAGAGGGCTTATTTCATAGCCCACCAGCCGGTCCACTATCCTGCGAGCCTGCTGTGCCTCCACCAACCTGCTGTCAATGGGCCTGGGATTTTTTATAGCCCTTTTTATAGCGTCCTTTGTAATCTCGTTAAACTCTATCCTGCAGGGCGACTCCGCATCCATATCAAGTATATACGCAAGGTGCCAGGAAATGGCCTCCCCTTCCCTGTCCGGGTCGGTTGCCAGCAGTATTCTGTCTGCGTCCTTTGCTTCCTTTCTTATTTTTTCCAGCACCGGCCCCTTTCCCCTTATGGTAATGAATTTTGGTTCAAAACCTCTTTCCTTGTCCACTCCCATCTGGCTCTTTGGCAGGTCCCGCACGTGCCCCATGGAGGCTTCCACCTTATAGCTCCTTCCTAAAAATTTTTTGATGGTCTTTGCTTTGGCGGGTGATTCCACTATTACAAGATATTTTGCCAATCCTTTACACCTCCGTCATTCCCTGACTATGAAATAATTGCCGGACAGTCTTTGTATGTGTCCCTCCACCTCCAGGTAGGTGAGCAGGGTATTTAGTTCATTTATTTTTAAAGAACTCTCGGCCAGCAGCTGCTCTATATGAACGGGCTGCGTTCCTATCAGCCTTAGTACTTTGTTTTCAGTTTCTCCAGTTACGTTTCTTATTAATCCAGTACCGCTATCTTTATTAACAGTGCTTTGGAAGACTATGGCAGGAAACTCCTCCAGAATATCCTCCACCCCATTAACTATTTTGGCCCCCTCTTTTATAAGGTTGTTGGTTCCTGCGCTGGTGGCGCTGTTTATGTTTCCGGGTACCGCAAACACCTCCCGGTTCTGTTCCAGCGCAAAATCAGCGGTGATAAGGGCACCGCTCCTTTCGGAGGCCTCCACCACCACCACTCCCAACGACAGCCCGCTTATAAGCCTGTTACGGGCCGGGAAATTCCCCTTCAAGGGACTGGTCCCCGGAGGGTATTCGCTCAGCAGCAGCCCGTCGTTGGGTATTTCCTTCATTAGCTGAAAGTTTTCCCGGGGGTATATGACGTCCAGTCCGTTACCCATAACCGCTATGGTGGACCCGCCCACCGCCAGAGCGCCCTTATGGGCATAGCTGTCTATACCCCTTGCCAGACCACTGACAATGGTAAACCCTGCCCTTGCCAGTTGCCCGGCCAGTTTGAAAGCCACCTTTTTCCCGTAGTAGCTGGCGTTCCTAGAACCTACAATCGCTATACAGTTTCGCTTGAGAACTCCGCTGTTGCCCTTCACGTACAGCAGATAGGGCGGATTGTATATCTCCTTCAAAAGGTCGGGATAACGTACCGACGATAGTGGTATTGTTGATATTCCGTGCCTCTTTAGGCTGTCCATGTTGTGCTTGAGCCTCTCCTCATTCTTGCTGGCCAGGATTATCCTGCTAAGTTCCCTGTCAATTCCCTTTACTTTTTTTAGGTCCTCTCCGCCGGCTTCCCATACCGACTTTGCGGACCCGAAATGCTCTATAAGCCTTCTTATCCGTAAACCTCCCAAATGCTTTAATCCCGAAAGCCATACCAGGTATTTATCCTGTTCCATAGTATCTCACCTCTTAAATCAACTGATTATTCTATATTGAAGCGCTTCAGCTATATCCCCTGTTTCAACGCCTTGCCTGCCCGCGAGGTCGGCTATTGTCCTTGCCACCTTAAGCACCTTCACGTATCCCCTGGCGCTCAAACCAAGCCTCCTGTAGGTCCTGTTCAGAAACTCCAGGGCATCGGCGCTCACCTGGCAGCATTCCTCAATGCCCCTTATGGAAAGCTGTGAGTTATACATAATTTTTCTTTTCTCCAACCTATTATATTGAATGTCCCGGGCTCTCATTACTCTTTCTTTAACCTGCGCCGAGGTGAGGCCTGAGCTTTTTTGTTCAAGGTCCTCCATAGGGACCCTTGATACCTCGATCTGCAGGTCAATCCTGTCCAAAAGCGGTCCTGAAATCTTGCCGAAATACCTTTGAATGTCCCTGGGTGAGCACCGGCATTCCCGGGTGTGGTCTCCGTAATAACCGCAGGGACAGGGGTTGGCGCTTGCAACCAGCAGAAATTTGGCCGGAAAAGAAAAGGTTGCGCTTACTCTTGAGACGGTAATGGTCTCATTCTCCACCGGTTGCCGAAGCGTTTCCAGCACCTTCCTGGTAAACTCTGGCAGCTCATCCAAAAATAAAACACCCTGATGGGCAAGGCTTATCTCCCCCGGTTTGGGAATGCTGCCGCCACCTACCAGGGAAGCGGCGGAAATAGTATGGTGAGGCGCCCTGAAGGGAGGACTCTTTATAACCGGTCTACCCTCAAGTTTACCCGCTATACTGTATATCTTGGTCACTTCAAGGGCTTGCTCCTCATTAAGGTCGGGCAGTATTGTGGGCAGCCTTCTGGCAAGCATTGTCTTCCCGGACCCGGGGGGACCTATAAGAATTATATTATGCATACCGGCCGCGGCTATCTCCAACGCCCTTTTTGCGTTTTGCTGACCCTTCACGTCATTAAAATCGATTTGTACCCCGGAGGCCTCCTCTGGTTGTTCCTCTCTTTTATAACTCCGGTATAAATGGGGGCCTTCCAAAAACCCGACCGTATCCCCAAGGGTTTTCACCGCTATTATTTCCATCCCTTCTACTATGGAAGCCTCCTGCGCGTTTTCGCAGGGCAGTACAATTCTTTTAAAACCCATTTCCTTTAAGGCGATCGCCATAGTAAGCACTCCTTTTACCCCTTTGACCTGGCCACCTAGCGAGAGTTCCCCCAGAAAGGCGGTATCCTCCAGTGAAAGGGCTGGCGAAACCTGTCCCGAGGACAACAATATTCCTAAGGCTATGGGCAAATCATAAAGGGCCCCCTCCTTCCGTATGTCGGCAGGGGCCATGTTCACGGTTATTCTGCTTAAGGGAAATTCCATTCCCGAGTTTTTGATAGCGGACCTCACCCTTTCCTTGGATTCGTTCACTGAGGCATCGGGAAGTCCAACTATCGTGCAGTATGGGAGACCGTTAGAAATAAAGGTTTCTACCTCAACGCAAAACCCTTCTAGACCAAAAAAACAGCAGCTGTATATTTTTGACAGCATAAAAGACCACCTCTTTACAGCTTTGTTACAGCTTACTTTATCGCATCAAAAGCGTCCTTTATCAGCCGTATCTCCTTAACCGCGCCATCCTGTACCACCACTTCCACCACGTCAAACCTTATCTGCCGGTACAGCATCCTGTGACGGGTCAGGTATGACATCGCTATTCTCGTAAGCCTCCTCTGTTTTTCGTAGATAACGGCCTCACCGGGGGTACCGTAACGGGTATTCCGCCGGGTTTTCACCTCTACGAAGGCAAGGACCTTGTCGTCAAAGCCAATTATGTCCGCCTCTCCCTGTTTGTCCCGGTAGTTGGTCTCCAGTATCCTGTATCCGATATCTTCCAGGTATCTTCTGGCCGCTTCTTCCCCCAATTTACCTATTGACCTGCTGGAGGTCATCCTTTTCATCCCCTTTTTGGTAATCAAGCCAGTATATAAACGATAGTACCTCTGCAACCACTTCGTAAAGCTCGGGGGGGATTTCCTTACCTATTCCAACGCTGCCCAGCCTTACCGCAAGTCCTTCCTCCCTGTATAGGGGCACCCCTGCCTCGGCAGCAATGGCCAGTATCCTGTCCGCCAGAGGCCCTTCGCCGTAAGCCGACAGCCTTGGAGCCCTGTCCCCGTCGCTATATTTTATTGACGCCGCAATCCGTTTGCTACCCACAGGCTACACCCTCAAATCTATAACTTTATCAGATGTCTTTGGTTTTCTCTCCGGCTTTTTGCGACAGTCTATCCGGCTTACCCTAAACCCAGTCCTCTTAAGTCCATCACTTAGAATCTCTTTTTTCCTGTCTATAAGTCTTTTTGTATCAATACTCTCAACAAAGAAATCGCATTCCAGGTCTTTTTCTC
>JAAYJF010000125.1 GCA_012523075.1 Clostridiales bacterium
AGCCGTACCCTGTCGTTCCGAATCCCATGGGCCTTTTGGCCTTAAGGTATTCGGAATCGGAGCTATGTACTTGTCATCTCTATTTTAATCCAATGGTTATTCTCTGTCAATCCCAACTATCCGTTTTTCATTTCGCGATAACCGGGTCAATTGCGGTTATTAGGCCTCCTTGGACACGCCCATCCTTCCTGCGACAGCTCGGCAAGTTAGTCCTTTGAGGAATATAAATGGAAATTCAAGGAAACCCTAAGCCTGCATAATAACAACACGCTGGATTTATCTCGAATACCTATAACCCCTGTGGATATTTATCAGGTCCCTCAAAATCGAAGCAGCTGCAGGTGTAACTCCTGAAGCCCCTCCCGATATTGTCAAATCCCCCAGAGTATCGGAAACATACCTTACGGCTTTATTCTTTCCGTCTATTCTGTACAGCGGATGCCACTCATCCAGCTTTTCCGGGCGGACCGTCATATATAAAGCACCGGCTTTGTTTTGGGTTCTTCCTACCAATTTATATTTTTTACCCTCTTGTTTTGCCTGTTCAATCTGCTCCGGCGTAATACCGGTGATGCCTTCCACCGAAACATCCTCTATTGTCTTTTCCTCGTTCATAAGAATATTGGTAAGTATCAAAAGCTTGCTGGCTGTGTCCCAGCCTTCCACATCCAAAGTCGGATCGGCCTCAGCTATACCAATTTCCATCGCCTTTTTAAGGGCTTCGTGGTAGGTTATACCTTCTTGTTCCATCTGTTCCAGTATGTAATTGGTGGTACCGTTCAGTACCCCCTCTATGGACAATATGGCGGACCCGGCCATGTCGATAAGACCGCCATTTACCGTAGGAAGTGCACCTCCCGATGTACATCCTATTCCAAGCTGCACACTGTGTCTTGCGGCCAGCATATTCAGCTTTTTGTATGCCAGCATTATTGGCCCCTTGTTGGAAGTTATGACGTGTATTCCGTTTTCCAAAGCCCTTTTCACATAGGTCATGCCCGGCTCACCGGTTTTCTTGTTGGTCGGGGTCATTTCCACAAGCACGTCAATATCTTTTTTATTCATAATGCTATCAAAATTAATATTCTTTGAGCCCCCGTTTTTGTAATGTGAAAGGTCATTGTCCTTTTGGATAAACTTAATAAGAGATGCGCAGTCTATCCCGTCGGGCGCGTACACGCCTGCCCTGCTATTAATTACGTAATTAACCTTTATATCCAGGCCTTCATCATACAGGAGGGAGCGCTTTAGCACCAAAAGCTCCACAAAGGCTCTGCCTACTCCTCCAAAACCAACCACTGCCAGCCTCATATGATTCTGCCTCCTAATAAATGATCTGTTTTAAGCTGCCGGGCTGGCAGTCTACAATTCCAGGGTTTGTCCAGGGTTTAGCACTTTAACTTTGCATATACCTTTTTCCTCAACAGCCTTTTTGAATTCTTCCGGGTCCTGCTTAATAACAGGAAAGGTATTGTAATGCATCGGTATAACGTATTCTGGTGCGATCATCTCCGCCGCCTTCACCGCGTCTTCCGGGCCCATGGTGAAAAAGTCACCTATAGGCAGAAGCGCCACGTCTATCTTTTCGTCCGCCAGGAAACCCATTTCGGCTATAAGCCCGGTATCACCGGCATGATAGACCTTCTTCCCGCCTATCTCGAGAACATACCCGCAGGCCAGGGCTCCCGGTACCCCGCTACCGTGGGCAGCAGGGAAGAATTTGACGCTTCCGAAGGGCGTTTTTTGCCTGCCGCCTATGTTGCCCATAGCTGTCTTTATTCCCTCCTTAGCCATCGGGCCTTCGGCAAATTCCACCACTGCGTAAACGGTAGCTCCTGTTCTTTTTGCAATGGCGTAGGTATCCCCCAGGTGGTCGCCATGACCGTGGGTGACGAAAATGTAGTCCGCCTCCACCTCTTCGGCGGTCTTAGACGCCAATTGGTTACCCGTCATAAACGGATCGATAAGAAGCTTTACGCCTGCATGCTCCAGCAAAAAACAAGCATGTCCCAAGTATTCAATTCTCACAGTTATCAACCTCCATAGTTAATTATTCTCTATCATATATTATATTGGTAAACAGTCCCTCTTTCCAGGGGTATTATGGGCTTAAGTTAAAGACATAATGTCTATACCTTTAAAGGCTTTTATGTCAATATTTACTGGTTGTCATTGTATTTATTCCAACTTATTAATATAATATGGTATTATATCCCATATACACTTTCTCTATCCGGCGGTTTGATATCTGGATATTGAGTAATTACAATACACTTAGTGAAAGCACCGACCAAGCAAACAGGGCACCGGGCTCCGACACCAAAAAACCCTGAAAGCTTGGGCAGCATGCACCTAAGTGATTCCCGTTCCCCCTGTTTGAAATTTAAACCTTGCCTAATAAACGCATAATATGCTAGTATATAATCAATTATAATAATACGAGGCTATGAAGGAACCAAGTAGCGTCCCGTGGTTACAACAAAGAGAGCCGCCCGGCCGGTGTAAGGACGGCAGTACACGGGAATTTGCGAATTACACTCCGGAGCCCCCAACTTTGGCGGACCGCCGCACGTTATAGCGGGCATAAGAGGCATCTAGCATGCAAAGTAAGGTGGTACCACGGGTTTTCTCGTCCTTAGGCGGGAAAACCCTTTTTTTATCATACATTAATCACGGGAGGTTTTCAGTATGAAAAACGTATACGATATCCTTATGGAGAGAGGATTTATCGAGCAGGCAACCCATGAAGAGGAGATAAGGGAACTGCTGGGCAGAGAGTCCGTAACATTTTATATAGGGTTTGACCCCACAGCCGACAGCATGCATGTCGGACATTTCCTTCAGATGGTAGCCATGGCGCATATGCAGCGGGCTGGGCATCGGCCTATAGTACTGCTTGGCGGGGGTACCACCATGGTGGGGGACCCCTCGGGTAAAACGGATATGCGTAAAATGCTGACTCAGGAACAGATTCAGCATAACGCCGATAAATTCAAGATTCAGTTTTCCCGTCTCATCGATTTTGAGGACGACAGGGCGATAATGGTCAACAACGCCGACTGGTTGCTTAAACTGAACTATGTTTCCTTCCTAAGGGATATTGGACGACATTTTTCAATAAACAGGATGCTTTCGGCCGAGTGCTACAAGGAAAGGCTGGAAACAGGGCTTACTTTCCTCGAGTTTAACTATATGATAATGCAGTCCTATGACTTCTTGCAGCTTTACAATAAATATGGCTGCAAGATGCAGATGGGCGGAAACGACCAGTGGTCCAACATAATAGGCGGGGTTGAACTGATACGAAGGGTGAAGGGAGCTCCGGCCTACGGTCTCACCTATACACTGCTTACCACCAGCGAAGGCAAGAAGATGGGCAAAACCGAATCCGGGGCAATATGGCTGGACCCGGAAAAAACGTCCCCCTACGATTTCTACCAGTACTGGCGAAACGTAGACGACAGGGACGTGGAAAAATGCCTTGCCCTTTTAACCTTCCTTCCGATGGAAGAGGTTAGAAGGCTGGGGGCTCTGCAAGGATCAGAAATAAATAAAGCAAAGGAAGTATTGGCCTTTGAGATTACCAGGACTGTTCACGGCGAGGAGGAGGCGGAAAAAGCCCAGGCCGCTGCCAGGGCACTTTTTTCCAGCGGTTCAGACCTTCAGTCCGCTCCCACCACCGAAATACCCAAGGCAGAAATACAAAACGGCATTAACATATTGGACCTGCTGATAAAGGTGGGACTAACCGCCTCAAGAGGAGAGGGACGGCGCCTGGTGCAGCAGGGCGGCCTGTATATAAAGGAAGATCGGGTGGACAATATCGACCTTGTGGTTACCGGACAGGACTTCTCCGATGGTGCCCTCATGCTTAGAAAGGGCAAAAAAGTATACCACCTTGTGAAACTTATCTAATGAGTCAAAGGGACGAGGGTTATGATATATCATCACAAATCCCCGTCCCTTGTTTTTGTTCCGGACCGGAACGTCTAGAGACCTCACCCTCCGCCGCAGGCCGGGCCATGGGACCTGTCCGCACCGCAGGGCAGCGTGCCGGCATCTTTACCCGATGCATTCCCGCCTATTCCAAAGACCGAAAATGCCCTTTTGACCTCGCTGCTTTTGCAGCCGGGGCATTCAACTTTTTTATCCATATCGGAGACCTTTACCAGTTTTTCAAAGGTCTTGCCACATTTTCCGCAGTTGTATTCGTATATAGGCATTCTTATCTCTCCCTTCCGCTGACAATTAGACTTTTTTGAAATATTGGGTATGGGTGTATAATTACATTATACCATTATCCTTATCAGTATAAACAGGCAATCTCAAACCGGCGGACCGCCACAAAGGACAGCCTGCCGGTTTTAATTTCGCTTAGCCCAGCATGACACCGGTTTTAATTGCTTTATATATATGTCCCAATGCTTAAGGTAAGCTACTTTTCCTCCAGCTTTCTGTAGAGGATATAGGAATACACCACCGGAGAAAAGGCAAATACAAGGAGCAGCACCAGGAACACAACAAAGTTGGTGATAAACCCGATAAAGGCATTCAGCAGAAACAAAACTCCAAGTATTACGAACGTCCTGCCCCCAAAACGGTGGGTTTTAGCCCACACCCTATCATTGGACAGGGTCCATGGCGTCTTAATGCCCATGTACCAGTTGGGCTTGATCCTGCCCATGTAATTGCCCAATACAATAAACAGCATCCCCACCATTGCGTTTACCCACAGGGTTATATTTACCTGCCTGCCGAAGGCCGCCATTATTGTAATAATATAAATTATCGCCATAACTCCCATAATGACCTGCATAAGCAGAATGTACTCCTTTTTGAACTTCTGGTAATTCTTCCTCTTGGGGTCAATCCCGGGAAGCACAACCGCTAATGCATATATTAGGCCGGAAACTATAGGGCCTATGGATACCGCCTCAAGTTTTGACCCGTACCTGTCGGGCTGACCGCTAAAGGACCAGTGCACCGGGTATTGGCCATCGGCGGGAAGCTTTACATAGCTGTAAGCGGCAACGGCAAATACAATCACTAGTATAGCGAGCATTATCGGATTACTGCGAACTCTTTTAATCAAAGGTCTCCCTCCTGTCCCTTGAAATTTACAAACCATGTCAACAGGTCCTGAAAAACGGTAGTGTTGAGCGAATAGATAATGCTTTGGCCCTGCCTTTCCACCGATACAAGGCCCGTATCCCTAAGCATCTTCAAATGATGAGAGATTGTTGCGTGGGTTGTAGAAAACCTTTGGGCTATTTCACCGGCACTCATATCTCTATCCTTCAGCATTAGCAATATATCCCTTCTTGTTTTGTCCGACAAAGCTTTGAAAGTTTCTCCTAGCAAAGCATCCCCCTCCATCTGTCTTAAACAGATATTTAGATGTTTAGATTTGTATCTAAATATTAAGCTAAAAAACATAACCTGTCAATATCAAAAAATACCGGGGCAGGTATTTTTAAACCTCACCCCGGCAACAGGCCTTTTACCTGTATTCCAGTATTCTTTCCAGTACCCTGTCCCTTAAATTGTTTACAGCCCGAAAGTCCATGTTGTCAATATAGTACTCCTCCAGCATATCATGGGTGCTTTTGGCGTCATTAATTGCCGACACTGCTTCGGATATAAGCTGCCGGTACAGGTCGTTGTCCCTTTTAATGTACTCCCCGACGGTCTTCACTTCTTCCCGGTGCAAAAAGGAGTTCAAATCCACACTCCTGGCCGCCCGGGCTTTAACCCCTTCCCCACAGGTAACCGCTATACCCAGCTCATCCAGCACTATTGTATGGAGTTTGTGGGGTTTTAACGGGAAGTGGAAGTATTCGACCCTTACACCCCTGTCAATTGCCTTCCTTGCAAGCCTGCCAAGCAGATGAGTTTTCCCGGTCCCGGGACCCCCTTCAACGTGATATACCCTTTGTACGTTTTCTATAAGGGTGTCGGAATAATCAACGTACCCTCCCGGCGTGTATGCGCTTGCAAAAAGGTGGCGCTCCTTTCCCGGTTCCAGCGATACCGGCCAGCCGTCGAATATCTCATCGGCCCATACCTCCGCCACCTGGTTTGCCCTTCCATTATCCGTCAGGGCCCTGTACTTTTCCTCCACATCGTCCATAACCAGTTTGGCCGCCGCCAGCAGCCTGTAGGCCCTGGTAAAATGTCCGGTTTTTCGCCT
>JAAYJF010000113.1 GCA_012523075.1 Clostridiales bacterium
AAGAGCATGAACTACGCCGCCCTATGCTGCATACTATAATTATAGCAATCATCGGAGGGGTGGGCCGTGGTCATTAAAAAGATTCCTCCCCTGGAGGGCAAAAAAAAGCCTAGGATTTATCAGCCCGAAACAGAACCCAAGACAGGTACTGCAGCGAACCGTGCGGCGGGTCAACAAAATAATGAGGACCTTGACTGCCTTCTTTCGGAGCTCAACAGCCTTATAGGCATGAGCAAAGTTAAAGGGCTGGTAAGGGAGATTAAGGATTACATATCAATTCAGCAGCAGCGAAGGGCTATTGGCCTTATGGCCGAGCCCCTCGTTCTGCACATGATATTCAAAGGAAACCCCGGGACCGGTAAAACTACGGTGGCACGGATATTGGGAAAGGCCTTTGCCAGTATGGGTCTTTTATCGAAGGGCCATCTTACAGAGGTTGAAAGGGCGGACCTGGTGGGAGAATACATCGGCCACACCGCGTTAAAGACAAGGGAAATGATCAAAAAATCCATAGGAGGTATACTGTTCATAGACGAGGCCTATTCCCTGGCAAGGGGAGGAGAGAAAGACTTCGGCAAGGAGGCTATTGATACGCTGGTAAAGGCCATGGAGGACCATAAGGAGGACCTTATACTGATTCTGGCAGGCTACCGGGGCGAAATGGAGGCTTTCTTAAGGTCAAATCCGGGCCTGCGGTCAAGGTTTCCCATCCATATGGAATTCCCTGACTACAAAATCGAAGAACTGGTGGAAATAGCCGTTCTCCTAACGAAAAACCGGGAGTACATACTCACCTTTGGTGCAAAGGAAAAGATAAGGGAAATACTGTACAGGGATGCCGACAGGGGCGACCTTGCCATGGGCAACGCCAGGTACATTAGAAACCTGGTGGAGGGGGCAATGAGAAAGCAGGCGGTACGGTTGGCAAAGGAAAAAAATATAACAAAGAAAGCTTTAATGACGCTGGAAGGGCAGGATATTCTGGAAGCTTTAGAGAAATAAACATAGGCTGAGTCCCCGAAGCGTTGATAGGTTTACCTGGGTTGTATATAATTAAATGGTATAGAGCATACAAGGGGGATGAAATAGGCATTGGACGTATATGGAATGCTTGAAAAATACGTTACAATAGACGGGGATATCCGGCAACTGGACCAAAGGGTCGTAAAGGATATAAGGGACGAGTTTGAAAGGATTGACGGTATTAGGCTGGTAAACCAGGCTAAAGTACTTAGTGCAATGAGGGAAGAGGGACTGGCGGAAAACCATTTCGCCGGTACCACCGGCTACGGTTACGGGGATGCCGGGAGGGAAACAACCGACCGGATTTTTGCAAGGGTTTTCGGGAGCGAAGACGCCCTGGTAAGGGTACAACTGGTTTCCGGCACCCATGCTCTTACCACCAGTTTAAGGGCTGCCCTGCGGCCCGGGGATACGGTTCTGTCTGTCACCGGAAAACCCTACGATACACTGGAGGAGGTCCTTGGCATCAGGGGAGGTGCTCCGGGAAACCTCAGGGAGTTTGGCGTTGACTACCTGCAGGTTGACCTAAAAGACGGCCGGGTAGACTTTGAAGGGGTTAAGGAAAAAATGACCCCAGCCGTAAAGCTTATCTTCATGCAGCGTTCCACCGGTTATGACTGGAGGCCTGCCCTTTCAATAGCGGATATAGAGAATACAATCTCTTACATAAAAAAACTAAGAAAAGGTCTTGTCTTCATGGTGGACAACTGCTATGGAGAGTTCCTGGAGGAAAGGGAACCTACCGAGGTGGGCGCGGATATCGCAGCCGGTTCGCTCATCAAAAACCCCGGTGGGGGGCTCGCCCTTACGGGAGGTTATATCGTTGGCAAGAAAGACTTAATTGGCCGGGCTGCCGCCGCCCTTACTGCACCCGGGCTGGGCAAGGAGTGCGGAGCTACCCTCGGTATCACCCGTTCATTCCTACAAGGTCTTTTCCTGGCACCTCATGTGGTGGCGGAGGCAATAAAGGGAGCAGTATACGCCTCCAGGATATTCCAGGAATTAGGGTTCGAGGTATCGCCGGAGCCTGGGGATGGAAGAAGCGATATAATCCAGTCCATAAAATTCCGCTCAGAGGAACAGCTGCTCTCTTTCTGCCGAGGTATCCAAAAAGGGGCACCGGTGGACAGCTTTGTTACACCGTACCCCTGGGACATGCCCGGTTACGGCCATCAGGTGATTATGGCAGCGGGGGCCTTTGTCCAGGGTTCCTCCATAGAGCTAAGCGCCGACGCGCCCATAAGGGAACCCTACTACGGGTATTTACAGGGGGGACTTACCTGGGACCATTTAAGGCTGGGTGTCCTGATAACCCTGCAGCAAATGAAAGAAGAGGGGTATTTATTACTGGAATAACAGGCCGAATAAAGTCAGGAAAGGAGTGGAAGGTCCGGCGTATGGGACTGGCCTAAAGGATAGACTCGAAGGCTATCCGGGATATGACATTACAAAAATATGGGAGGGGTATAAGTGCTTAACAAGGCTTACCTTAATAAACTGACAACCATATTGGATGCGAAGGGCATAGATGCAATGTTTATTGCGCCTTCCGAGGACTTGGAATTCCTTCTGGGCTTTTCACCCCACATGGATGAAAGGTTTCAGGGTTTCTTTATTACCAAGGATGGCGAAATGTTCTATATAGTGCCCAAGCTCAACAGGGAAGAGATGCAGGATATACTAAAGGATAAAAAGGTATATGACTGGGGCGATGGGGAAGGTTTTCTGGATACCATTGTTACAGCCTTCAATGACTTCGGCCTTAATGGTAAAACCATAGGGGTAAACGGTACCACAAGCGCGGTAAGTATACTGGACATAGGCGGAAGGGTTGATGTAAAATTTGTAAACGGAAGGTCAATCCTTGAGGACCTGAGAATAATTAAGAGCGGCGAGGAACTGGAGAACTTACGCAAAGCGGCAGCTATAGCCGATAAAGTTTTTGAAGAGCTGCTAGGATACATAAAACCCGGACTTCAGGAGAAGGACATAAAGGAAAAGATTCAGGAACTCTTCGCAAAGCACGGAGGGGATGCAATAGCCTTTAACCCAATTGTAGCCTCCGGTCCCAACAGTTCCAAACCCCATTACAACCAGTATTCGAGATACATACAGGAAAAGGACGTAATTATACTGGACTTTGGATGCAAGTACAAAGGCCTGTGCTCGGATATGTCAAGGACGGTATTTGTAGGCGGCGTATCCGAAGAAGAAAGGAAGATTTATGACATAGTATACAGGTCCCAGGACGCCGGCGAAAAGGCGGTAAAAGAAGGCGTGACCGCGGAAAGCGTGGATGCTGTCGCCAGGAGTATAATAGAGGAAGCCGGCTACGGGGATTACTTCCTTAACAGGCTGGGGCATGGGATAGGCTTTAGCGTCCATGAGGCCCCGGACATCAAAGGCGGTAACAAAAGAGTTCTCGAAAAGGGAATGGCCTTCAGTATAGAGCCGGGAATATACCTTCCGGGTAAATTCGGTGTAAGGATAGAGAACATCATGGTGATAGGGGAGAACGGCCCCGAGGTAATCAACAAGGCGGACAAGGGAATAGTGATAGTTTAAAAAAAAGGGAGCGGCTCACGCTCCCTTAAATCCTTCTGAAAACTCCCGTTACCCTGCCCAGTATAGATACATCCTTTACCAGTATCGGCTCCATGAAGGAATTCTCCGGCTGCAGCCTTATATGGTCTTTTTCCCTGTAAAACCGTTTAACGGTGGCTTCATCCTCTATAAGGGCCACCACTATATCTCCGTTATTTGCATGGCTTTGCTGTTTTACTACCACGTAGTCACCGTCAAGAATACCCGCCTCTATCATACTTTCGCCTTTTACAACCAGTATAAAGTTGTCGTTACCTCGTAGAAAATCCGCCGGAAGGGGAAAGGAATCCTCTATGTTCTCCACGGCCAATATAGGTTGACCGGCGGTTACCTTACCTACAATAGGAACCTCCACCAGGTCCCTGGCAATGGACAGCGGTGAACTGTCCAGTATTTCTATGGCCCTAGGCTTTGACGGGTCTCTTCGTATCAGCCCTTTTTTCTCCAGTCTTTCCAAGTGCCCATGCACCGTGGAGGTGGATTTCAAACCTACCGCTTCGCAAATCTCCCGTACCGATGGGGGATAGCCCTTATTACATAACTCACTCTTCAAAAACTCAAGGACTTCCAGCTGTTTTCCGGCTAGGGTCTTTTTTTTCACCGGGGCGACAACTCCTTTCACTGCTTTGTACAAATTATACCATAGCGCATTAGAAATATCAAACAAATGTTCGTAAATTTCATTATTTTTCCTTGACAGTGAACGTATGTTCTTGTATAATTAATACGAACATAGGTTCGGGAGGATGATGGCATGAAAAGAATAGTGGGAGTTTTAATAGTCATTATTACCGTTTCAATGATGTCTCTTTTGGGAAACCTTACGCTGGGAGCCAGCGCCAGGGGAGGGGATAATGTTTGTCTGGAGTACATAGTAAAGCCCGGTGACACCCTCTGGGATATAGCGAAGGAGCACTCTGCAGGGAAGCGTGACATAAGAAGGTATATATACGATATTATGCAGAAGAATGGGATGGAACACCCCGATATAATGCCGGGGCAGGTACTAGTAATACCGCGGGAGCGGTAGTGCCCTTATTAATTGATATTAGGGTGGTTAGTTGCTAATACTTAATAAAATTTAAAGGAGTTCAACTAACTTCGTGGAATAATATTAGTGTGCTGTTTTCTGTTATAGTTTTACATAGGAGATATTAGTATTGACAGACTTATGGTCCAAAAAAACGGAGTTAGAATTTTTTAAGAAATCATTAGACTCTGTAACACCTGAACAACTATTTTACGTTACGGATAATGATAAATACTTAGCTTATTGGCCGCGTAAATATTTAGGTTGCAGAACAACACTTCTGCATAGGGGACTATAAAACACATTCCGGTAACCCAGGTTTATTAAGATCAGATTCTATGCTTAAAGCTATCGGAAAGAGTGTAAATATAAGGATTTCTAGCCCTAGGGCTTCCCGAATTCCTATAA
>JAAYJF010000030.1 GCA_012523075.1 Clostridiales bacterium
AGCATGACAAAGGGGGCCACTCAGCATGACAAACGAATGTTCATGAAGTCTTATACAATTTGTTTATAAACAGGAGCCGTAAAAAGGCTCTTTTTGTTATCCGGATAGGGGGCTTTGTTTTTGAATAACTACATTTTAGGATGGTTAATCTAATAGTGAACCCACATGAATTGGAGGTATAAAAATGCGAACAAGGATATTTTTCACGCTTATGCTATTGGCCATATTATCCTTTGCTGTTCCATACCCGGCCTGTGCCGATGAAATGTCGGTGGATGCCCAGGGGGCCGTCCTAATGGACGCCGGTAGCGGTAAACTTCTTTTCGAGCAGGCTGCGCACGAAAAGTTGTATCCCGCCAGTGTAACAAAGATAATGACTACGCTTCTCGCCATGGAAGCCCTGGAAGGCGGAAGGATTTCCCTGGAGGATAGGGTTATAATAAGTAGAAATGCCGCCGGTATGGGAGGAAGCCAGATTTATATGGAACCGGAAGAGGTAAAAACGGTGGAACAGCTTCTAAAAGCCGTCGTTATAGCTTCCGGTAACGACGCCAGCGTTGCCCTTGCAGAACATATAGCAGGTACCGAGGAAGCCTTTGTACAAATGATGAACCAGAGGGCGGCAGAATTGGGGACGCAGAACACCAATTTTGTCAACTGCCACGGTCTCCATGACGACAATCATTATACATCAGCCTATGACGTAGCCCTTATGTCAAGGGGATTGGTCAAGCATAGCAAGATATTCGATTGGACCACCATATGGATGGAGGATATCGAGGTGGGCAAAGAGGGAAGGTTCACCACCTTTACCATGGTCAATACAAATAAGCTCTTAAGGAGGTACGAAGGCGCGGACGGGCTCAAAACCGGCTCCACCAATGCGGCTAAGTACTGCCTGTCCGCAACCGCCCAAAGAGGCAGCATGAGGCTTATAGCAGTGCTTTTGGGTTGTCCCACCTCCGAAATAAGATTCAAGGAAGCGGAGAAACTTCTCAACTCCGGTTTTGCCAATTACAACTCGGTGCCGGTAGCTTCAAAGGAGGACGTGATAGAAAGGCTGAAGGTGAACAAGGGCATCGAAAGATGGGTAAACGTCAAACCGGCAGAGGACGTCAAGGTTCTGGTGTTGAAAGGCCAGGAAGGCAGCTTGGAAAAAGAGATAGTATTGTCTCCGGATGTTACTGCCCCGGTTGCTGAAGGGGATAAGGTGGGGGAATTGATAGTAAAACAAGACGGAGAAGTCTTAAGCATAGTTGATTTGGTTACCGAAAGTCCGGTAGAAAAAGCTGGCTTGTTTCTAATGTTAAAGCGGGTTCTGTTTGACTGGGTAACCCCGGCGGAGCAGCTTTAATACCTGTTGCTTGAACCCAAAAAAGCCTGAGCGTTAAGTCATTCTGCATAACCGGCGGCCAAGCACCCCGCCGGAAAGGGCATTTTGGCTCTAAGGCTCCGGTTTTTTTGTTTTTCGTAGTATGCATAGAAAAGGAGTGCAAGATTGCTGAAAAACTATGAATTATTGCTTGTCATGGCGAAACGAGGCTTAAGAATCTGACTTTGTCATTCTTAAGCGCAGTGAAGAATCTCATGTTTTCAATAGCTCATAGGTTCTACGCTATCGCAAGGTCCTTCGCTTCGCTCAGGATGATAAAAGGGGACTTTTTCAGTGGTTTCAGAGTGCGAGACTGGTATAATTATGGTAATATTATATTATTGCCTGAACTTGCAGGACAAGGTGGCGGTCAGCGGTGATGAATATGATTGGGGAAAATAAATTAACCGATATAATACCTGAAGGGATTAAGACCGCACTAGGACATATATCCAAAAGTTGCGCCTATTTGGGCTTTGAAGCTTTTATTGTGGGCGGAGCGGTAAGGGATATGCTTTTGGGTTCCGGCATTACGGATGTTGATATCTCGGTGGTGGGAGATGTACAAAGGCTGGCCGCCGAACTGAGAAAACGATACGGGTACAAAGCAATATTTCACCCATTCTTTGGCACGGTGACGTTGCAAACCCAGCAAGCGATCAATATAGACATCACTACAGCGCGATGGGAAACCTATTCGGCACCCGCTGCGCTACCGGAGGTTTTTCCGTCAAACCTGTACGACGACCTTCGCAGAAGGGATTTTACAATAAACTCGATGGCGGTATCTCTGGAGGGCTTCGTCTTTATCGACCCCTTCGGGGGCCGGGAGGATTTAAAAAATGGTATCCTTAGGGTGTTACACGACAACAGCTTTGCAGACGACCCCACCCGAATAATGCGGGGTATTAGGTTCGAAAAACGGTACGGTTTTAAAATGGACAATAGAACAGAGGCTCTGATGAGGGGTGCAATTGCGGAAGGGTATCCGGCCAGGCTTAGCAGTGAAAGGGTTCTAGCCGAGATGGAATATATGATGGCAGAGCCGGGTCTTTCGGATATGCTTGGCAGGATGGAGGAGATCGGGCTATGGTGTACCCTTTTTGGCGGAAGCGTTATTTCCCCTTTGGCCTATCAAAGGCTGGGAAGGTTAAACGGGGACCCGGGAGGCAGGCTGCTTTTCCCGGCGCTGGTACTTATGGAGGATATCAACGATGATGCGTTTAAAAAGGCCTTTGGCAGGTACAAAACATATTACGAAAAACTTGAAACGTACCGTAGCAGGGAAAAGGCACTTAAGTTTCCGGTAAGAGAGAGACCGCTGGAGCCGGGGATGCTTTACAGGCTGTTTTGGGGTATAGCCGGAGAAATCCTGGAGTACCTGGCCCTAACCGCCGATACAACACAGTACAGGGAGAACGTAAAAACATACATGAAGGATTTAGTGGGTTTTAAATTTTATATAAACGGCGGTGACCTGGAATCTCTAGGAATAAAGCCCGGTCCCCGATACAGGATTTTTCTGGAAAGGGCAAGGGTGGAGATTGTGGAGGGAAATATAAAGGATCGGCGGGGACAGTTGGAGATACTGGCGGCCGTTGCGAAAAGGGGGTAATATAATGATGGGTATGGATATAAGAAACATTATTTATATTTTTCCGGCAATAATAATAGTTCTGACGCTTCACGAATACAGCCATGCAAAGATGTCGGATTTGCTAGGCGACCCGACACCAAGGAATAGGGGAAGGCTTACGTTAAATCCCCTTGCGCATATAGACCCGCTGGGCCTTTTGATGCTTATGCTCATAAGGCTGGGCTGGGCCAAGCCGGTACCAACCAGCCCTATTTATTACAGGGACAGGAAGAGGGGCACCTTATATGTAGCATTGGCAGGACCAGCCTCGGGTATAGTACTGGCTTTGGTGGTACGGATAATAATAGTGTCCGGCCTTTTCCGATGGACAGGGATTCCGGTACAGTTTTTCACTTATCTTTATTTTTATAGCCTTGTAATATCGGTATTTAACCTTCTGCCGGTATATCCCCTTGACGGTTCCAGGATACTTCAGGGCCTTCTGCCTGGGAATAGGGGATACAAGCTTGTACAGTACCAGAACCAGATACAGGTAGTATTCATGCTGATTATATTCCTTGCCAACAGACTGCTTTGGGCAATACTAAACCCGATAATAGGTGTAATTGACTTTGTTATTACCACGGCTGTGGGGCTATTTTTCTAATAACTGCCCGCTTGATTATTGGCAGCCAAAAATATATAATATTCTGGAATGGATGGGAGGAATTCTTATGGCAAAGGATATCATTATGAGCGGTATGCGGCCCACTGGCAAGCTGCATCTTGGCAACTATTTCGGGGCCTTGGAGAACTGGGTTAAGCTTCAGAACGAATACAACAGCTTTCATGCCATAGTGGACTGGCATGCCCTTACCACCGCCTATGAAGATACATCGGAGCTTCAGCAAAACATTATGGATGTTGCATTGGATTGGCTTAGTGCCGGCCTTGACCCGGACAAGTGTACCATCTACGTGCAGTCGGATGTTAAGGAGATATCCGAGCTGTTTCTGCTTCTCTCAATGATCACTCCATTATCGTGGCTGGAGAGGTGTCCCACTTACAAGGATCAAATCAAACAGCTTGAGGGTAAAAACATTGCCAATTACGGGTTTCTCGGCTATCCCTGCCTTATAGCGACCGATATACTGGTTTTCAAAGCAAAATTCGTACCGGTTGGTGAAGACCAGGTTCCCCACCTTGAGCTGAGCAGGGAGATAGCCAGGAGGTTTAATCATATATACGGAGATACCTTCCCGGAGCCGGAGGCGCTCCTAACCGAGGCTAAGGTGCTCCCGGGGCTGGACGGAAGAAAAATGAGCAAGAGCTACGAGAACGCGATATATCTTTCGGATACCCCGGAGCAGTTACAGAAAAAGGTGGGTACAATGATAACCGACCCACAGAGAATACGGAAGGATGACCCGGGTGACCCGGAGGTGTGTTCCGTCTACTCTATGCACAAAGTGTTTACAAAGCTGGCAGATATAGAGGATACGGCGAAAAAATGCAGGGGCGGGGAGATTGGTTGTGTTGCCTGTAAAAGAAGTTTGGCCAAAAACCTTACGGATTTCCTGGAACCTATAAGGAACAGGAGGCAAGAACTGGCCGCCAGACCGGATACAGTAAAGGATATTCTAGGCGAGGGAGCAAAAAAGGCAAGAGAAGCCGCAGCAAAGACCCTGGAGGAAGTAAGAGAGAAAATGAATCTTAGTCTCCGGAGTGAAAAATAATGTCCTACAGCGTTAAACTGGAAGTGTTCGAAGGACCCTTTGACCTGCTGTATCACCTTATTGAGAAGAATGAGGTGGATATTTACGACATCCCGATAGCCGACATTACCCGGCAGTACCTCGAATACCTGGATGAGTTGCGGTTCTTTGACATTGAGGTAGCCAGTGAGTTCCTGGTAATGGCGGCGACCCTTTTGCACATAAAATCAAGGATGCTGCTTCCCAGCCAGAACGCAAAGGACCCGGAGGACGAGGCTGACCCTCGGCAGCAGCTTATAGAGCGATTGATAGAATATAAGAAGTATAAGGAGGTAACCGGTGAGTTCAGGAAGAGGGAAGAGATTTTCCAGAGAAGGCTTTTCCGGGAGCCCCTGCCGGTTGTCTCTTACGAGGACCATGATCCCATTATACTGGACGTGGACGTCTCCGACCTGTGCCAAGCCTTTGCCCAGGCTATGAAAAAGTATATCAGTCTTTACAACAGCGACTACAACCTGAAAAAGAGCCTTGAGAAGGAAAAGGTATCGGTAACCGACAGGATTATTTTCATAAAGAATACTCTAAAACGATCGGGCAGTATAAGCTTTAAGGGGCTTGTTAGAGACTGCGCCACCCGGGAAAACGTTATTGCTACCTTTCTGGCGCTGCTTGAACTCATTAAGGGGAGAAGGATTAAGATTGAGCAGACGGTGGTTTTTGGTGATATAATAATCAAGTCAAGAAACAACAAAGGTTGGAAATAGATTATGGACAAAAGAGAGATTATGGGCATCATAGAGGCGGTACTGTTTGCTGCGGGAGACCCGGTGGGAATTAAGGACCTATGCGGTATAATGGGTATGGACCAAAAAGATGTACTGCCAATCATTAAAGAGTTGAAGGACTGGTATAATTACGAGCGCAGGGGCTTCCAGCTTATTGAGGCCGAAGGGTATTTCCAGTTCTCCACAAGGCCCGAGTATTATGAGTATATACAAAAGTTGCACTCTCCCCAAAGGAAGCAGGGGTTATCCCAGGCCGCTCTTGAAACATTGGCTATTATTGCCTACAAACAACCCATCACAAGAGCGGAGGTTGATTCCATTAGAGGGGTGCAGTCGGATACTGCAATAAGCACCCTCATTGAAAAAAGGCTTATCCATGAGGTGGACAGGTTGGATACCATAGGACGGCCAATTCTCTATGGCACCACCGTTGATTTTTTGAAATACTTCGGGCTGAGTACCGTGGATGAGTTGCCTGAAATACTGGAAAAACAAATAACATACCTTGATGAAAATACACGGTGACGTGTATTTTTTTTACAATCATCAGGCTTCATGAATAACGCTTATGCAAAAATGCTATTGGAGTCAAATCTTCACAGGTAGTAAAGGGACGTGTATTTTTTTTACATTTAAGGCAAGCTAATTCTGGAAGGTATGTTTTGGAGGGAGTATTGTATGACGGTGGGATGGGTTGTTATTTTGCTTCTGCTGCTAATTATTGTATTGCTTGTTTCGAGGATTAATATAAGAGTAACCTATTACAGAGAGGGAAGGGACGATGAGCTTATAATAGTAGTATCCGCCCTTTTTGGGCTTATTAACATAAAGAACGAACTAAACCTTTTGGAATTACTGCTGGAGGAGAGGCCCGCTCTTAAGGTAAGGGGTGAAGTGGAAGCAAAGGCCAGGGGCAAGCTGCTTAGGGAGTTCGGAAGTTTGGTTTATCCGGAGTATGTCCTTAATCAAATACGTAAATACATGTTTATGAAAGAAAAATTCCAGGCTGCCTTTAAGTACATGAGGGGGAGGGTTTGTATAAAAAAACTTGGATGGCATACGGTGCTCGGGGCCGGGGATGCGGCAGCCACAGGAATATTAGTAGGTTTGTTGTGGAATATAAAAACCCTATTCTCACTGGTTGCAAATCTTACGTTTAAATCGTCCCTTCTGCCGGATTTAAATATAATACCCTGCTTCGATGGGGCACTTTTCAGCACCAATTTTGACTGCATATTAAGCATAAGAACCGGTCATGCTATTATTGCTGGCGTCATTTTTTTAACAGCCAAAAAGAAGGACGGTGAAACAATTGAGCGAGCATCCGATAGAGGCACTGATGAAAACCACAATGGATAGTATCAAACAGATGGTCGACGTAAACACCATAGTAGGCGATGCAGTTGAAACGGTGGAAGGTACGGTAATAATACCCATTTCAAGGGTTGCCTTCGGCTTTGCATCGGGGGGAGGAGAATACCAGATGCAGGAGGGAGGCGACAAAGGCGGCCAGGGTGGTGGGAAAATGCCCTTTGCTGGGGGAGCCGGTGCCGGGGTTTCGGTCCAGCCGGTGGCTTTCATGGTGGTGGGCAAAGAGCATATCAAACTGATGCCCGCCAACAGTAGCGGAATGATAGAAAGAATAATTGAGATGTCCCCACAGATAATTGACGAGCTTCAGGGTGTTGTCAAAAAAATGCGGATTGGGACTGGTAAAAACGAAGATGAGGTACGAAGCTTGGAACAGTAGTCCAAAACTGTAGCAAGTTCGTTTTTGAAGTATATATACAGCGCACTAATGGTGTTGCATTCCTTTATCTGTCACTTAAGAGGGCGGAGCCCGGAGAATCCGACTCTGTCGCTTAAGAAGGCGAAGCCTGAAGAATACGGCTTTGCCGTTCTGAACGCAGTAAAGAAGCTGACACACTCTGTCATTCTGAGGGCGGAGCCCGAAGAATCCTTTGTAGATAGACATAAGATCCTTCGCCATCGCTCAGGATGACAATGGCTTCGTTCAGGATGACATGCTAGGAAATTTAAGGTTTTTAATGCGTTGTATATAAAAATGGGAGGTAATATGTCGGGAAGGTCGAAAATATTCTCAGTATTATTAATAATAACGGCGGTGCTGCTGTTGCCAGTTGTCTGTGCAGGACAGCAGCTAACTCCTAACTCAAGGGCTGCCGCGCTGATAGACGTAGAATCCGGCAGGATACTGTATCAAAAGGATATTAAGGCTAGGCTGCCCATGGCTAGTACAACCAAAATAATGACCGCCATAACCGCCATAGAGGAGGGGGCGCTGGAGGATACGGTAACCGCCAGCCTCAGGGCACAGAATACAGGAGGCTCATCAATATACCTGCAGTCGGGCGAAAAGCTAACCCTGGAGGAGCTACTGTACGGGCTCATGTTGCAGTCGGGTAACGATGCCGCGGTGGCCATAGCGGAGCATATCGGGAGGGACTGTGAAGGTTTTGCCAGTATGATGAACCGTAAAGCGGCCGATATAGGTGCAATAAATTCAAACTTTGCAAATCCCCACGGACTTGATGCGGAGGGGCACTACACCACCGCCGAAGACTTGGCAAAAATTACTGCCCATGCGCTTAGAAATCCTGTTTTTGCCAGAATAGTTGCGACAAAGCAGAAAAAAATCCCTTGGTGGGGCAGGGATTATTCAAGGGTTTTAAATAACAAGAACAAGATACTGTGGCAGCTGGAAGGCGGAGACGGAGTAAAGACCGGCTTTACCAACAAGGCGGGCCGGTGCCTTGTGGCTTCCGCCACAAGGGAAGATTGGCAGCTGGCTTCGGTGGTATTAAACTGCGGCCCCATGTGGGAAGAATCAAAGGCCCTTCTGGAATACGGTTTTGAGACCTATAACCCGGTGACCTTTTACCACAAAGGTCAGTTTGTTAGAACCATAGCTGTAAGAAAGGGTAAAGCGGAAAGGGTAAGGCTGGTTGCCGACAGGGCCCTTCGGGTACCCCTGACCGGGGAGGAGCGGCAAAGGGTGTTACTGGTGGAGGAAACCGACGATTTTGTTGTGGCACCGGTAAGTAAAGACCAGATAGCCGGCAGCGTTAAGGTTGTGCTTGACGGGGAGGTATTGATGCAGGCAAACCTGGTGTGCCAGAAGGGTGTGCCGGAAAGGAGCATAAAAAGCGTAATACCCATAATACTAAGGTCCCTTTTGAGATGACGGGGCATAGGATATACGTTGCACAATCAAAGTGAGTAATAATATATGCCATGCATTAATAGTATTACATTGCTTTATCCATCATTTCGAACAAGCGCAGGGTCCTTCGCTTTGCTCAGGATGACACGCTAGGAGATGTAAAGCATTAAATGCGTTGTATATAGAAACCAAAAAACCTTGAAGGGTGTTTCCTTGATAAGGTTTTTTGCCTGTAATGGCCCAAATCTAGCGTAACATAGCCGTCTATTAATAAATGGATTTGTCATATATTCTTAGCAAGAACCTGGTATAATATAACTGGAATAAAACAAGGGACGAAGGGAGGGCCTTGATTGGAAAGGCTGCAAAAGCACATGGCCCACTGTGGAGTTGCTTCCCGCAGAAAGTGTGAGGAACTTATTGCCGAAGGGCGCGTGAGGGTTAACGGTATAACGGTAACGGAAGCCGGAATAAAGATAGACCCGTACAATGACAGAGTTGAGGTGGACGGCGAAACAATAAGCCCATCGGAAAAACGAGTGTACGTAATGCTTAACAAACCCGAGGGCTACGTATCCACTGCACGGGACCAGTTTGGCAGGCCTACGGTTTTGGACCTGGTAAAGGAAATAAAGGAACGGGTTTATCCCGTCGGAAGGCTTGACTATGACAGTGGGGGCCTTTTACTCCTTACAAACGATGGAGAGTTAACCTACGGCCTTACGCACCCCCGGCACGGGGTAGCTAAGACCTATATAGCCACTGTGGTGGGAAGACCCACAAGCCGGGAAATTAATAGGATAAAAAGAGGGGTACCCCTTGACGGGCGTATAACCTCACCGGCGGATATAGAACTAGTAAAGAGAACCAACAAGGATTCCGTGTACAGGGTAATTATCCACGAGGGCAGGAACAGGCAGGTTCGCAGAATGTTTGAGAAAATAGGATATACGGTAATATCGCTTAAAAGAATTGCCATAGGCAGCCTTGAGCTAGGGCCCCTTCCGTCCGGTAAATGGAGATTTTTAAAAGAGAGCGAGGTAAGGGGGCTTTTTAAAATTATAAAGCTTTAATTGTACTTTTTTAATTATATTGGTAAAATAATATTTGCTGTATTTTACGCGTATAGGGGCCTAAGTAAAAATAAAAAATCCGGAACGGGGTGTATGCGATGATACATATAAGGATGGCCGACGTTCAGGACAATCCGGA
>JAAYJF010000002.1 GCA_012523075.1 Clostridiales bacterium
CCCCTGCTCCGGCAGTATTGTACAAATTCCTTAAGGTCCTTTTCTTTGACCATCGAATCCGGTTTTAACTTCCTTCCGTATATTCCTGCCTTTTCCCCCTTAAAACTCCCTTCCATAATGAGGGGACGGCCTTCATCGTCTTTAATAAGCTCCAATTCCGAGAACTGCCCGCTCTTGCCCAAAAGGCCTCGCACCATCTCGAAAAACTCCCTAGAATCCTTGTCCTCCGTCATTTTCAGAAACCTGCCGACAGCCTCCTTTTCCAGTATCTTCTCCCTGTTTCTGGCGATTCTTTTCTTCCTGCGACTTTTGGCTATCACGTTAAACATAATGGTCCACAGAGTGCCTATAAATACGCTTATCAGTAAGTTTTGAACCAGAAAATAGGCTGCCAGTGCCGTAAGTGTGAATACCATCCCACGGGAGAACAGGCGGTCTATACTCCTTGCCCTGAAATCCTTTTGGGTTTCCCCCCCGCTGTAGTAATAGTCCTCCATCCTGGCCTTTCTCCACCGGGCGGCCAATCGTCCATTAATCCGGCGCAGCAATCCTTTTATCTCGCTTAACACTTTGGCCCAGGTAATCTTCATCAACTCTACACCTCCTCACTCTATTGTGCCACCCTTATGGAAAAATATTCATTAAAGAGTCCGCTAATACCAGTCATCCGTCATTTAAAACGCACAATCGCCTCAAAGGCTTCATGAATACCCGCTTATGCGAAAATGCTTTGGAGGAAGCTTACGCCTTGCTTCTTGAAAATTCCCGGAGCCATCGAGCTCATACGAGCATTACTGCGGGTCTGCGCAGCGTAGATGACGGATGCCTGGTATGCATTGGCATTCATGAAGCCATATAATATGTATGCATATAAAAGGAACAGGTCTTAGCCTGTCCCTCTAAACTTCTATCTCGCTTTTTCTCAGCTTTCTCCTATGGGTTTCATAGCCGGGATGTCCCTTTTTCCAGCCGGTTCTTATTTTCTCCGTCCTGGGCATATACTCGGTGTTAACAACTATCTCGTTTCGGGCGAAACAATAATAGGTCGGTTGATTTTGCTTGCAATTATTGCAGTTAATGCACTCCATTGCCTTTTAATGACCCCCAAATCTATTCTAAGTACTCAAATTCCCTTTGGCCCATTCTTACCGTATCGCCTTCTTTGATACCCATCTCCTTTAGTTCATCGATAATACCCCTCTTTCGAATAACCTTCTGGAAATACTTCAGGGATTCATCCCGGTCAACGTTGATTCCAGCCATAAGTCTGTCCACCCAATTGCCCTTTACCACGAACACGTCACCAACCTTTTCAATGGTAAAGGGTTTTTCCGGTTCAAATCTATAATACCGCATCTTCCTGGTATCTTCAATATCTTCTTGCATCGGCTGATCCCCAAGGTCGCGCAGCAGCTCAAAGGCCCTGTCCATAAGACGGTCCAGCCCGGTGTTTGTGGCGGCGGACACCTCAAATACTTCGAAGCCTTCCTTCTCCAGAGCCTCCCTGACTCCGGCCAGAATTTCCCGGGCATCGGGCAGATCGGTCTTGTTGACGGCGATTAACTGCGGCCTTTCGGCAAGGCTGCTGCTGTACTTCGCCAACTCATGATTAACCTGACGGAAGTCTTCAAGGGGGTCCCGTCCCTCCGAGCCGGACACGTCCAGAACATGTATCAAAAGCCTTGTCCTTTCAATGTGCCTTAAAAAATCATGTCCCAGACCTA
>JAAYJF010000054.1 GCA_012523075.1 Clostridiales bacterium
AGACGATGTTACAATAAAGCTTCTCAGTAAGCTTTCGCTGTCCGGCAGCATATCCTGGTACTCCCTCAGACCTTCACCGGAAAGCTCGCCGCTTTTTTGAGGCAGTTCCGCCACCAGCATATTCTCACTGTTCTGGCCAAGCAACACGTAGGGTGTTTCGTTCTCAATCATTTGCTGTTTTTGCTGCTCCCAGTCCCCCTTCCAGCTCGCTTTGGTATTCCAGTTCAAAGGAGCCGCCTATATAGCTGTGGACCTGCAGTCTGACCGAGGGTACTTCCCCATCGGTCCTTGTGATTGAGGCCATCTCCAATGTGCCGTCGCCGTCCAGGTCCCCTACCGAGAATTTAGCATCCTCCGGAAGGTACTGCCGGGCCGCATTTTCCGCCTCCGCCCGGTTTGGCTCATTCAAGCTGAAACTTATATTAGTTGACAGCTGGTGTTCTTCAATCCTTTCGCTGTCCTCTTCCGGTGCAACCAGAATTCTTATTTGGGCATTATACTCTCCCGAGGTCAGTTTCTTCCCCTCTTTATTGGTCATATCCCATGCATCTTGCCATTTTATTGCCTGGCCGGGCTCGATATCCTTGTATATAAGGGCCAGTGTAAAGAATTTGCCGTCCGAGTACCTGTATACTTCCCCGCCTTCTTTATCGGTTATCGTTACTTCAAACTGCTGTCCCGACCCAAACATAAGCCGTTTTGAGTGGGCACCTAGGTTTACCAGTTCAAAATCAAAAACCACCTTATCGTCCTTTATTTCATAGCTCCCCCTGGTCTCGAACCTGCCTTCCGCTGCGGGATTTTGTTCATCCTCCAGCGCCTTAACGGTGTTGCTAAGAAGGGCTGCAAACTGGCCATAGGTAACATCTGCCTTGGGGTCGAAGAGCCTTGCCCCTTTGCCCTTTGCTATATCTCTCATATAGGCCACGGTTATACCCTGCCTGTACTTTGCGTCTATGCTGTCGGTATCCGAGTATATAAGCATTTTTATTACCGGAATACTTTCCAGGTCTCGGCCTGTTTTCTGCGCCCACATTCTTGTAAGCTCATATACAACCGCTTCCCTGGTCATCGCCTCCGGCGTGCCTTGGTATTCCTGGTCAATGGTAAGCCTGACAAGCTTTTGGAAATCCTCTATCGTGATGGCGTCGTCTAGGTTTTTATCATTATATACCGGCTCTATATCAAATCCTTCTGACAACCGGTCTACATACATTTCGGCCCAGTGTTTTAATTCATGGCTAATAGGGACAATCCTCTTATCTTCGGCCGATACGGGCAGTACCTCCGCACCCAGTACAAATGACGGAACCGATAAAGCCATACATAGGGCTCCTGCTATAACTGCATTACTCAGTAGTTTGTTCTTCATAAAAACAACATCCCCTTCGCAAATTGTTTCTTCTATTCTTTAGGCGAAAACAAAACGGATTTGTTCCCTTTTTTCATTAGTATTTGTAAAGGGGATGCAACGCACTAATAATATTACATTTCCTTGCCTGTCATTTAAGAGGGTGGAGCCCGAAGAATCTGGCGTGGATATAGATCCTTCGCTATCGCTCAGGATGACATCTGTGTAAAATCTTTATTGCCTAATATAGCAAAGGGTGGCCCCCTGTACTATAAACGTTAACGTTTTATACTTCCAAAGCGTTACATGTAATTATTTGCAGCATTCATGAAAACCTCCGGATTGACAATACACCTTACCTCCATTGTGGCATGTAACGGCCCCGCCCCCGTGTCAGTTCTGGTCGGCGTATCTCCACCACAGCATGGTTCCTATTAGCCCAAACATGCTTGTAATAAGTACAATGATAACGCTGGCTGTCTCAAGCACGGCAGCATCGCTGCCTGCGGCACCGCTTGCAAGGGCTGGTACGGACCAGGGAAACAAATGGCCGTAACCGGCCGCCGCGACAATCTGCGCCAGCACAACGGTAAATATCATAAAGCCAAAGGGTGAGAGATACCCCCGCCCGATACTGGCAAACAGGGCCACCGGGGTGGAGAGGAGGATTGTTAGCAGCGAGCAGACCACAAAGACGGTTAACCCTTCTTGCAGTATCCCTTCGCCCTTGCCCGGTATATCAACGACATCCCCTACAACCAGCCCAAGCACGAATACGAAGGCTGAAAGAATCACACACCAAACAAAGACCAGAAGGAATTTAGACATTACTATGCTGCTTCGTGATATGGGCAGTGCAAGCAAATCCTTTATAGTTCTATCCGAATACTCTCTCCCGAAAATCCAGCTGGCCACAAACCCGAAGATTATCAAACCGCCAATGGATACGGCCTGGGCAAGAAGCCCAAGATAGGAGGGCCAGTCGGCGGTCCCCATAATCTGTGCCTTTGCTGAAATGATGCCCATCCTTTGCGCCAATTTGGGGTCCTTCAGAATCAACATGAAAAATCCGCCTATGAACGGTATTATTATGACTGCAAGCATGGTTACCAGGGGCACCTTTGAACGGAAGAACTTTTTGCATTCCGCTAAAAATGATATAAATGTATTATTCATAATAATTCCCTCCGGCTTCTTTTATGGTTCTAATAAAATAGGCTTCGAGGTCCTCTTTCTCAATCCTGACCAGGTTCGGAGGATGGCCTGCATTTACAAGCAGTGTGACTATAGCTTCGGGGTTTTCCAAAGCATCCTTGTCATCTATCCGCAAATCTAACGGGATGTCCGTTGCAACTTCACGGGACATTTTTACTTTGTATCCGGCCTTGGTAATAACCGATGCCATAGCCGCCTTGTCCTTGCCGCCTATAACCAGTGATTTTTTCAGCTCTTGTTCAAGCCGTTTTGCGTCCAGCTCTTTAATCAGCCTTCCCTGATGGATAATGGCTATATTTGTAGCCATTCTGGATATCTCGTCCAGTCTGTGGCTTGAAACCAGTATTGTTACCCCAAAATCCTTTGCCAAGCCCCGAAGGAGCTCTCGGACCTCAATAATACCCTCCGGGTCCAGCCCGTTGGCGGGCTCATCCAGTATCAGTACCTTGGGCCTATGAATGAGAGCCTTTGCTATACCAAGCCGCTGTGCGTTTCCTGTGGAAAGATGCCTTGCTTTGATGCATGCATACCTGTTTAGCTTCAGTTTGCCCATAATCCATTCAACACGGCTTTTGTTTTCAATGCCCCTTAATGAGCAAACTATTTCAAGGTTTTCCCTGACCGTCAGCTCGGGATACGAATGGGGCGTCTCCACAATGTATCCCACGTCGTTCCACAGGGCGGTACTGCCCGCGCTTATCCTTTTGCCCAACACAAAGCACCGGCCGGAGGTGGGCGATACCATGCCAAGCAGCATCCGTATTGTGGTGGTCTTCCCGGCACCGTTGGGGCCCAGGAAACCAAATATCTCCCCTTTTTTCACCGACAGGCTCAGGTCATTTACGGCAAGGACTCTTCCGTAAACCTTTGTTAAACCTGTGGTGCTTATTACTTCATTCATTATGGGAAGCCCCCTCCATTATCTGCTGCGCAAGGCCTCTTATTAAAAGCTTAAGCACCCCGTCGAAATCCTTCTCCCCTATTTCTCTGACATGGAGCATGCACATAAAGACTGCCCTTAAAGAGGCGGCGACCACCTCTACATCAACGGTGTCTTTTAGCCTTAAGCTAGCAAATAGCTTTTGTGCAAGCAGGTCATCAAATCTGTGGTGCCTTAGAATAAGCTCCTCGGGCAGTTTCCTCAGAAGATAATCGAATTCCTTATTTCTTACCATATTCATGACAAAGGAGCGGTTTACATCCTGATATAGTTTATATATGAGTTCCGTGAAGTCATCGGCGGTCACACTGTCCCTACCGCCAATGCTGTAGGCAAGGTCCTGCAAAACTTCATTCTGATAATCCTCTAATACTGAAAAGAACAAAGCTTCCTTGGAAGGATAGAATTTATAGAATGCTCCCTTTGAAATGCCCGTCATCTCAACCAACTGATCAACGGTTGTCTTTTTCACGCCGTACCTTCCCAGGCATTCCTTTGCCACTTCCTTTAGCTTTGTCTTAATGAATTCCTTTTCTTTTTCGGTGAAAGCCTTTACCATAATCCCATCTCCCTACTGTGTGACTGTTTTTGTTTTTATAGTCATATTATAGGGTAAAAATTGGATATTGTCAACAGCCCCGTCGCCATATCAGGCTGCCCCTTTATCAGCTTTGCACGCATTGACAATACCCTAGACCTTTTCTATATATAACGCGCTAATAATATTACACTCCTTTATCTGTCATTCGGAAGAAGCGGAGCCCGAAGAATCCGACTCTGTCGTTCTGAACGTAGTGAAGAACCTTCCTCAGCAAAGATCCTTCGCTTTGCTCAGGATGACAGCTGTGTAAAGTCTTTATCACATTATATATAGGTATCATGCTTTTATTGCTTTTATGTAGACCTTTCTATTTCTTGGCCCGTCAAATTCGCAGAAATATATCCCCTGCCAGGTACCCAGTTTCAGCTTCCCGTTGTCGATTATGATGCTGCACGAACAGCCCACAAGCGAAGCCTTTATATGGGCATGGGAGTTGCCCTCGGTATGGAGGTATCCGTTTTGCTCCGGGTATGTTTTGTTTAGCGCCGCCAATATATCCTTCACAACATCCGGGTCGGCATTTTCATTTACTGTTACACCGGCGGTGGTATGGGGCACAAAGACCACCGCTAACCCGTCCATTACCCCGCTCTCGCTCACCGCCCTATTAACAAGGCCTGTTATATCCACAAACTGCTGTGCCTTTGTAGTTTTTACCGAGTATTCCACACTATCCCCCCCTCTTTAACAGGCTCGACAATGCCGCCAAGGTTTTCTATAATTATACAATAAATTCACCTTTGCATTTCTCAAATTTTTCTTCACCGATATGGCAGTACCCGTCCGGATTCTTGTCCAAGTATTTCTGGTGGTATTCTTCGGCGGTATAGTAATTTCGTAGCGGCATCATCTCAATCAATACCGGTTTGTCATAGCGCTTTTGAAGCTCTCTTAGCGAACTTGCGATAACTCCTTTATCCCAGTCATCTACATAATAAATCCCTGTCCTGTACTGGGTTCCCACATCGTTGCCCTGTTTGTTTTTTGCCAGCGGGTCAACTATTTCATAATAGAGATTTAGTATGCGCTCCAGGCTTATTTCATCCTGTTTGTATAATACTTTGACTGTCTCCGCATGACCCGTATTCCTATAGCACACGTCTTCATAGGTGGGGTTTTCGGTATTGCCGTTCGCATAACCCACCTCTGTGCTTACAACACCTTTAATTAAAGACAGGTACTTTTCGACGCCCCAAAAACAGCCTCCTGCCAGGTAGATTTCCTTTATGTTCTCGTTACTTCTTTTTTCAGAGCCCACAGCAATAACCTCCTTCTTCTCCTTTGTTATTCTACATTCTAATAATATCACTTTTTGCTGCTTTTTATTTATACAGTTTTAGATAGTCTTCCGATCCAAGTTTCCTATACTTATCCCAGAATTCTTTTCGATTCTCCGGGAACTTTACCGGCTTGCTTAAACGTTGTTGTTCTGTAGGGATTCTTGCCTGGGCTTCAATACAGAAAAACCGTTCCCCTGTGTCCGTGGTCATACCATGTGCGTACCTTTATGAAGTATGATTTCTCTATTATTAACTTCAATCAATCCCTCGTCTTTTAATTCTTTCAATACCCTGAAAAGTGATGGCCTCTGAACACCGAAGTAATCGGCAAGCTGCTTTTTTGTCAGGGGAAGCGTGACTGTATCCGATTGTTGCTCTATGGATAAAGCGGCAATATAATCAAGTACATTTTCCCGCAGGGATTTTTGTGTGAACATAACAATTTTCCGATTCATTCCCTGAGAATTCTGTGAAAGCGAGCGAACAAACTGCATAACAAAGCTGTAATCCTTGAGCAGTTCACATACCGCCGACTTCGTTAAATGTAACAGATGGCAATCCGTCGTACTGTAAATATTGAATGGATAACGATTGTTATCACCAAAAATTAAATTCGCAGCGATGAGACTCCTGCTTTTAAATTCAAACATTATACTCTCGGAACCATTTTGCGCAAGCGAATATGATACAAGTTTCCCCGCCAAAACAACATCAATCAAAGTGCATATTTCTCCGCGGGAATGAACGGTTGTATTTTTCTTATATTGTCTTTCGTATATCTCATGCTCCTGGATCAATTTTAATATAAGCCTTTCATCAACATCCCTAAAAAGCGGAATATGTTTAAGACAGCTGATTTCCATTTTCAAACCCTCCCTAAATTATTTTATCTGAAAGTAACATAGGTGTCTATCCGTTAAATTGGACAACTGATAGAATTTATTCAATGCCTCTTCAGCAGGGGGTTGAGGCAGGAGCCTTTTAGGCATTTAATAATAAATTGAATTAGGAGGATGGATATGGACGTATTCACAGCGGGCGTTTGGGTTTTGACGGTAGGATTTCTTGTCTTTTCTTTCGTTAAAGACAAACACAAAACCAAAGAATCAGTAAAAAAAGCATTAGGTATGGGGAAAGGAATGCTCATTTCCATTATATCCATCATTTTGGCAATTGGCCTATTGCTTGCTATTTTTACACCGGAGTCAATTGCAGTATTTGTTGAAAAACAAAATGTGCTTATTGCAACCATTTCCGCGGCACTTTTAGGGACAGTAACTCTTGTTCCGGCATTTATTGCATTTCCTCTTGTCGGAACGCTTATCAATGGAGGGGTGGGGATTGTGCCATCTGTATCATTTATAACTACACTTACAATGGTAGGAGTTGTTACTTTCCCACTGGAAATTAAATCGTTTGGAAGGAAATTCACATTTATCAGAAATGCTCTAAGCTTTATTTTTGCTATCATCATTGCACTTGTTATGGGGGTAATTATATGACAGGGATACTTAAAAAAATAAAAGAAAACCTTTTTCTTGTTTTCATTGTTCTAGCCTATGCAGTTATTCTCTTAATGAAGCCACAAATGGGCGTTCAAGCGGTACAAAACAGTGGCTACTATATAAAGGAAATGTTACTAATCATGCCGGTTATTTTTATTTTGACCGCATTGCTTGATACATGGGTTCCGAAACAGACCATCATGAAATACCTTGGTCAAGAATCCAAGTTTAAAGGAATTGTTCTATCATTTGCTTTGGGCTCCGTTTCAGCCGGGCCGGTTTATGCAGCTTTCCCAATTTGTATAATGCTTCATAAAAAAGGTGCAACAATAAAAAATATTGTCATCATATTAAGCTCATGGGCGGTTATAAAAATCCCAATGCTCTTAAATGAGATGAAATTCTTAGGAGCAAAATTTATGATTGTCCGTTGGGTATTGACAATCATTGCAATAACAATATTCTCTTGGATTACATCGCAAATCGTCAAAAATGACGATTTGCCAAAAGAAAATGATGAAAGTGAAGCTGGATTAAACATCAACGTGGATGCTTGCATGGGTTGCGCTTTATGTGTACAGGAGTACAAAGAACTCTTCGAGATGAATAATAGGAAAGCTTATATAAAAGAACACAGCTTTGAACCGGATCAAGACAAGCTTAAGAAAGCCATCAATCGTTGTCCGGTAAACGCAATAGAATTCGTCAAAAAATGAAACGCTGTGAACCATCTAAAAACCTTTTGACGTTCGTCTGTACCTCTTCCGCGTATGATAGCGGCTCCCGTTGCACCTGAGTGGCGGGCTACTTCTACGATCCTTTTCAACACCCCCCCTGTTTGCAACCGCCATAATACAGTCGTGTTATATGTTGTCCTCTTCAGCCAAGCTGACAATCCAGCATCGCTCAAAATAAGAATACCCCAGATAAAGTCTATCTTATCCGGGGTACCTACATATTCTTTATAATGGGCTATGCGCCCATAAACATTGAGATATCATCATCATGGCACATCTTGCGTTCACGCCTATACCTTGAAGCCCTGCCGATGGATAACTTTAAGTATCTCCTGCCTGTTGGGCATGGAGATATTTAGTCTGGTCACCACCTGGTCGCTGAAGCAGTCCACCCTCCTGTTTGCGTCTCTTAAGTCATAATAGGTTGTCATCTCTTGGTCATAGTCTTTAATTTCTTCTAAGTAATTGTCAAAAATCCTATAGCTGTTTTCGAAAACCCTAAGCCGGTTTTCAAACCTGGGTTTTAGCTGCGGGTCTTGATTGGGATAGCCTATACCCAAGCCCAGCACCGGGAATGTCAGCTTGGGAAGCTTTAAAATTTTGCAAATCCTTGCCGCATCGTTTAAAATGCTGCCCAAATACACAACACCCAGGTCCATGGCCTCCGCCGCATTAACAACATTTTGCAGTGCCAGGCACGCATCGGTAAAGCCTTGGAAAAACCGGTCCATGTCCGCTGCGTTTTCGGTTTTGGCTCCCTTTTCCTTTGCGATGCTATCATTTCTGAATTGGTCCACTACAAATATCAGAAGTTCCGGTGCCCTTCCCACGTACTCCTGGTTGCACACATCGGCTATTTCCTTCTTAATGGAAGGGTCGGTCACCCGGATTATCGAATAGGACTGCATTCCATTGGAGGTGGCAGTCCGCCTTGCGACCTCCATCATGGTGTCAAATACTTCCCTTTGAATTTCCCAATCCTTAAACTCACGGATTGTACGGTGCCCAAGCTGCCTCTTTACCATATCATTCATTTGACTCATTAAAAAAGTCCTCCTTGTATTCATTATTATAGTTATATAATACCTTGAAGGAGGGGTTGCAAAACAATTACTCAATTTTTTGTTTTTATGTGATACAGCTGTTTACGAAATCCCTTAAAGACTGCAAGTCCAATGCTCAGCCTATAATACTTCAGAAATACCGCTGCTTTAGCCCATTCTGTATGGGCGCGGAGATACAACTTGTTTCCGGTGCCTGTTATCAAGCCTTCTTTGACACTATTCCCAGTGCTTCTATGCCTTCTTGATATCAGCAATTTGATTTTTAGCATAAAAATAATCACCCCCGGCTTAGATTATAATAAACCGGAGGCGATTTTAACAAAGGAGAACCGTCCCCTTGTGTTACGGTAAGGTAGAACCATTGGTCCTCTTTGATGTATCGTATCCTAACTCATAGTATTGATTATTGTTGAACTCAAAGCTCTTGATTACGTCAAGTCCGAGCTTGTTAACATGGGCATTATAAGACCTAGGGTTTATGTGGTTTATAAAAGTAATTAAAATGGGGTATCTTTCGCACATCTGTATCCTTGAAAATTCAAAAACGTTCGGAAGCACCTCAGTACCCCGATAGTCCTTATCTATGCATATTGGCCCGTATTGATAGGAATTATCCATAGAAAGAGTTTGACCCAGGTACGTTACATTCGGCAAATCCTCTATCATGTATTGAAATAGCGGCCATTGCGCCCAGTACTGCCAAGATGCAGCCATAGCATAAGCCACAACCTTGCCTGCATCACAGGCTACGGCAAGCCCGTTTTCTAATTCGATCAGGTCCTTAAACTGACTTTCGGTGAATAAGGTTGTAACGAAGCCATCCGGCTTGTCCTCTTCGCTTATTGATGATACATGATATTTTCGTTGTAACTGTGCAACGCCCGGTATATCCTCCAACGTTGCATTCCTATACTGCATAAGACTCCTCCTTTACAAAAAACAATCGCTTCTAAAAACTTGCTCTTTGTATCTTCGGTGTTTGGTGTAAACAAGCTTATTTTACTCTGGATTTTTTTACATCGTAGCCAAGTTTATTAATTGAATTTTCGATTTCATCTATTGAGACTTTACCTTCGTCAAAGTCCACTTTTACTTTGCTAGAGTTAAATGATACCTTTACCGTATCCTTGTCTACACCGTCTAAATTCTTTAGTGCGCCTTCGATTTTTAGCATGCATGATGGACATGTTAAAGTTTCTAATTGGATTGTTGCCGATTTCATATTAAAAACTCCTTTCATTAATTATATTCTATTTTGCTAAGCAAAACCCTTTGATTTATAACGCAATAACCTCATACCGTTAAGAATAACTACTAAAATACTAGCCTCATGTACCAGCATACCGATTGACATGTTAACCCATTCACTAAATAGTAGGCCTGATAGTAAGACTACTACAACGCCGAGGGCAATAAAAATGTTTTGTTTCATATTTCTAGCCGTAGCCTTTGTTAATCCAAGAGCGTGGGGTAAACGACTAAAATCCGAATTCATTAAAACAACGTCTGATGTTTCAATAGCTACGTCTGTACCGCTTCCCATAGCTATACCAATATTCGCTAAAGCTATTGAAGGGCTGTCATTAACACCATCTCCAACAAAAGCAACAATTTGGCCTTCTTCTTCAATTAACTTCTTAATATACGCTGATTTATCCTCGGGTAACATGTTTCCATGGGCTTCGGTTAAGCCCAGCTCACGGCTAACCACGTCAACAGTTCCCTGGTTGTCGCCCGATAGCATAATAAGGTTCTTTACTCCTATTTTCTTTAGCCTTTGCAGGTCTTCTTTCACGCCCGGACGTACCTGGTCACGGACACCCATCAAGACTTTCAGTTCACCATCAACTGAGGCTAATACGAGCGAGTTTCCAGCCCTTTCAAAGCGGGCAATATCAGCCCTTGCTTTTTCATCCAGTTTAACATTTTCTCTTTCCATTAGAGCAACATTACCAACGGCTATTTTATGTCCATTTACACTGGCTACAATTCCGCCGCCCTTTACAACTTCTGTATTTTCAACCACCGAGAACGTCGTTTCACCAATATCCTCCAATACTGCTTTCGCTAATGGGTGGTCCGATTCCCGTTCAACGCTTGCAAGATATCCTAACGCCTCATCAATGCTGTCCCCGTAGTATTCTTTTTCTGCAACCGATGGGTCCCCTACAGTTAGTGTGCCTGTTTTATCGAATACCATTGTATCCAGCCTGCTGAAGTCACTAATTACTTCACTGCCCTTTAGCAATACTCCATTGCGTGCACCATTTCCTATACCTGCAACGTTGGATACTGGTACCCCTATAACTAAAGCACCCGGACAACCTAGAACAAGAATAGTAATGGCCAGTTCTATATCCCGCGAGAATAACCAAACTATAAATGCTATAACAAGGACTGCCGGTGTATAATATTTCGCAAAACGGTCTATAAAACGCTCCGCTTCTGATTTTGAGTCCTGTGCCTCCTCTACCAGTTCAATAATTTTACCAAAGGTCGTGTCTTCGCCCACACGGTCAGCGACAATTTGAATAGTTCCATTATCTAGGATTGTACCTGCAAATACATTTGAGCCTTTTTCCTTTCCAACGGGAATAGATTCTCCTGTAATGCTTGCTTCATTAACACTGCCTTCACCGGTTAAAACTGTACCATCAACAGGAACTTTTGCGCCGGTTTTGACAAGCAAAACGTCACCTACGTCAACTTCATCCACTTCAACTTCTACAAACTCTCCATTCTCTATTCGTTTTAGTGCGCTTTCCGGTGCCATTTCTGTCAATTCTTTTATTGCTGAACGCGTTTTGTTTAATGTGCGCTGCTCTAAAAATGCACCGAATAAGAATAAAAATGTCACAATGGCTGATTCTTCGAAGTTTTGAATTAAAAAGGCACCAGCAACGGCGATTGTGACTAAAACATCTATACTAACCACTTTTACTTTTAAAGCTTGATATGCTTGAATTGCAATAGGTGCTACGCCTAAGACGGATGCAATGACTAATGACCAAATAAAGACGTCCATATTGCCCATTGTCCATTTACTTATAAATCCAACAGCTATTAAAACACCACTTATTAATGTAATCTTATTTTTGTTGCTTAAAATATGCCGTTGCATGTCTGCGCTCCTTTTATTGTTCTTTTACTTTATAACGCCCTATATGCTTTATCTATTTCAGCTAACATATTGTATACAGCTTCATAGCTTTCACATACGCCATCCGGCACGGTATAGTTATCTGTGATTTCACGTAATTGTTTCAATTCACTATCTAAATTCGGTTTTTCTGATGCTGCTTCCTTAATTTTTGCACTCATCTCATCAAATAATCTGTGTACATCATGGAATTCTGGATGATTCCCTCCATGGACACGGGCTACAATTGGTACAAATAGTTGCAATTTTTCAAAATTGCATTTTATCACTTCGTCAAATGTTAGCATAATATATTCCTCCCTTGTACAATTGATATAGTAACTTCATCAGCTCAGCTTCCTTCTTCTTTCAAATATATACCCCCGATATGTTCCCGTAAACGTATATCAAGGGTTAAAGCTGACTGTTTGCTTTAACTACTGCCTTGGCTAAATCCGTTAGGGCAATGGTTATCTCCTCTAAATCAAATATAACCCGGTGGGCTGACATAAGGGAAAATGTATCCAGGTCCTCAATATGCTCAACCTGCCAATATTTCAGACGCTCCCGTACCAGCTCTTTGAGGCCACAGATCTTTTCTACCTTTTGTTGTATTCTCGGCATCACGTCAAGGTCATGTTCCACTACCAAGTGAAAAACATTTTGATGTAGTTCCCCTAGCATGATAACTAAATCCCGCAAAACCGCCAGAAGGTCGGAAAATTCCGGTGTTAAAGAATGAGAACCCCATAGCTTTCCTTGATACTCAAGTTCGAGTTTCCTTTCGTAACGTCTTTGAATCACATCAACTATATCTTCCATCTTGGCAATAACATCTGCCAGAAAGTGAACCCCCCGATCAAACAAAAGATATTCATCCAGTTCAATACCCTCCAAAAGCGTCCCAAGAGGTGTTTGCGTTCCTATTTTTAGGTGACTAAGCTCGCGGCGTAAACTTTCTACTCCAGTCTGGGCTTTCCCCAGCTCTTTCAACACCTGCTCCGCCAAATCCAGCCGGTTGCAGGCATAAGCTTCTATTGCTTTTTCATAGATGTGTGGAAAACTGGTTGTAATCTGCCGTATTCCCTCCCGGAAAGTAATCTGGTGCCGGGGAGGTGCAACAACAATATTGATTAATGTGGCTACTATTATACCAATTATAGTACTAATTACCCGCCCTGCAGCATAGGGAAACGCCTCTACAGATACCCGCACCATAACAGCTATTATTGATATTGAAGCCAGGGAAATGCCTTCTTCCCACCTTAACTGCTTACAAATACAAATAACTACAATAACTGCAGCCCCTATTAGCAATAAATTAGACCCGAATATATAAAGGAGAGCTAACCCTAGTAGACCACCTAGAATAGTACCCTTTATCCTAATAAACCCCTTTTGAACACCGGCAGTTATACTAGGCTGCATGCATAAAACCGCAGCCACCGCCGCCAGCAGTGGTAACGAGTATGGTACATACTGTGATAGAAATAGGGCTAATACGACAGCTATGCCAGTCTTAATTGTCCTGGCGCCCAAAAAAGCCGGTGCCCTTTGCTGTTCCGACATTTCCTCACTCCTCATTATCATTTGCCTAGCTATTCTATTCTTCTAAGTAGCAGTTGTTCTTTCTCTTTTCCCCCCACCAGCCCTTTTGCCAAGGATATTTATTACCTCAAGAATCATCCCCTTGGTTACTCCTGTCGGCTGCCTTGTTCGCGAGCCTACTTTTCTTTTGCACCTTGGAAAGAACAATCAATAATTATTCTCAAACATTATCGTTCCCTTCTGCGGGCGGTAATCACCGAAGTAAGCAGAAAAATCCATATTGAGATACTCGCATAAATCAAGCAATTCTAACATAGTGTTTTCATTGACAGGTATGCCATTACGCATCCTATCCTCCAACGCTTCAATTTCTTTTTCTCCGTGAGTATAAATACGCTGTTTTTCTTCAGCCTTTGGGCTCTCTCTTAGCTCTTGCAGGTAATTGGATAAGTGCCTCTTTATACTCTCTGCGCTCCCGAAAACTGAAGGGTTAATTGCCGCAAACCCATGGCATATTCCTCCCTTACTATCCTGCATGGTATAGTTGGATGTCATGCCAAGAGATAAAATCGACGAGAATACTTCACAAATCATACCAAACCCGTAACCCTTATGACTGCCGGATATCTCGCTGTTTCCTCCAAGGGGCATGATGCCGCCGCCATTCTTATGTACAATATTCTTTAGTATATCAGCCGCATCAGTACTGCTATGACCGTCTTTGTCCAAAGCCCATCCCTCCGGCAATGGTTTTTCAAGCTTATTGTATATTTCCAGCTTGCCGCGGGTTACAACCGTAGTAGATGCATCAAAAAAGAATGGATATGGCTCTGCGGGCATTGAACATGCAATGGGATTAGAGCCAAGCATGGCAAGCCTCCCGAATGTCGGAACCATTATAGCCTCTGAATTGGTACACGAAAAACCTATAAGTCCTTCGTCACATGCCATCTTTGCGTAATATCCTGCAATTCCATAGTGATTTGAATTGCGGACTGTAACTATACCCACTCCGGTCTGCCCGGCTTTTTCAATTGCTATTTTCATTGCCCTGTGACCGATGACCTGCCCCATACCGTCGTGACCGTCTATAACCGCAGATACCGGCGTTTCAAATACAACTTCCGGCTCCGCCTTTACATCAATAAGGCCTTTTTTGATGCCCATATGATAGCGTACCATTCTCTGAATACCGTGACTCTCAATGCCATAAAGGTCAGATAAAAGTAAAACATCTGTAATTATCCTGCTTTCACAGGACGAAAACCCGAAGGTTTCAAACACCTTATGGCAGAAGCTTTGAAGAGTACCATACTGAAATTTAGTGTAACCCATTTCTTACTCCTTTCCTAATACTTGATAATATTTGAATCTCGTCTGCTCTCATTAAGATTCATAGCATATGTTGTATTCTTAACAGACTTTGAGCCCCGGCTTGCCAGGGCATTATTCCTATCCCCCCGGGAAAACTATACCATATAGTCCCGTTTGGATAAAGAAAATATACATTCCGGCGCTGACCATAGCGTGTGGCTTAAACCCCCAACTTTCGCCAGTGTCGGTTGGAACCGGTGACGGTTTCTTGCGGAAACATGTCAATCGGTTTTTTGCTGTTTTTTGAGGAATGGTCATATGAGGGAACATATCAAGGGTATTGCACATAATTGGATTTAATAAAAATAGTACTTGCACAATACTACTTTGTACAAGCACTATTTTTCCCGACAACAAGAATTTTGCTTATATTAGTAGTTCTCTTTTCTTACTTCAAAATGACTTTGTGCATATTTGCAAACCGGACAAACTTCTGGAGCTTTTTTACCAATTACAAGGTGACCGCAGACACGACATTCCCACATAGTTTCCTCGCTTTTTTCAAATACCTGCTGCATCTTTACATTGTTTAGCAAAGCTAGGTACCGCTCTTCATGCGCCTTTTCTACGGCACCAACATTACGAAATTTTTCAGCCAGATCTTTGAAGCCTTCTTCCTCCGCTTCCTTTGCAAAACGGTCATACATATCTGTCCATTCGTAATTCTCGCCTTCTGCTGCCTGCTTGAGGTTTTCAGCTGTATTTCCTAAATGGCCAAGTTCCTCAAACCAAATACGTGCATGCTCCTGTTCATTTCTTGCAGTGGATAGGAAGAGTTCTGCTATCTGCTCGTACCCTTCTCTTTGGGCTATATTTGCAAAATAAGTATACTTATTTCTTGCCTGGCTTTCTCCTGCAAAGGCTTCCATAAGATTTTTTTCCGTTTTAGTTCCTGTGTATTTATTCTCTGATACTTTCACTTCTTCTACTAATACAAATACCGAAGCCGGTTGTTTGCATCGAGGACATTTGAAGTCCTTCGGCAATTCTCCTTCATGAATATATCCACATACTGAACAACGATATTTTACCATTTTCTCATCCCCCTGTATTTTTGTATTTTGGCTTTGCGGAAGCGTGTATCTTGCTTCTCGTATGAGGTCTTCCGCCATAATGCGGTTGGTTTTTTCAATGGCCATCGCCAATTTACCTGACAAACCAGCGGTTATGTTCTCCTGTTCCGATTTGCTACGCTAAAGGGTATTCATCATATTAACAACCCTCTGTTACAATAATACCCGGATAAAATGGATAAAAAACATTAAAGGCGCCCTAAGCTCAGAATTCGCGTAGAGTGCCTTGTTTTTAATCCTGTAACAAGGTCAAATATTGCGAAAGTCTTTTCTTTACATATTCTCCGACCATATACAATACAAACATCTAACCTGACCATTTGACTATCAAAACAATTCTTATGGACTTGTTCCCACGGAGCGATATTTTCATGATTTTCTCCCAATGGGCTACGTGTCCATATGCGCTAACGCCTTGGTATATAAGGCTTTTACGCACCCTCATCCATCCACCCTTGACATCAATGTTACACATTCAACGTATGTTATGCCTGAAGACTATTTTCTATTATAAATTGTTTTAATTTTGCCTACTGACGCGATTCTATCTTCAGCCATTTTATCGGCTGCCCTGTATGTTGGAATGCCGTGTCTATTAGCTATCTCAAACACTTTCTTGCAGGCGTCATAAATTTTTGCAGTGTTTTTCATGGCATTTTCTTTGCTGTATTCACGTCCCGATATATCATCGATTATATTAATAACACCGCCGCTATTTATTACATAATCCGGTACGTATAGTATTCCTTTTTCCTCAAGAATATCACCATGTTTTGCCTCGGCCAATTGGTTGTTAGCCGAACCGGCTATAATTTTGCATTTTAGCTTCTCAATTGTTTTGTCGTTGATTATGGCGCCTATTGCGCAGGGCGAAAACACATCACACTCTATTCCATATATTTCATCCTGTCCTACTGCAGTTGCGCCTAATTCTGCTACAGCTTTATCAATTTTTGCTTGATCTCTTGTAGTTACAAATAATTTGGCTCCTGCTTCATGCAATAACTCGGCCAGGAGTTTACCGACAGCTCCCAGTCCTTGAATTGCCACCGTTTTCCCTTCTAAATCATCGCTGCCATAAACTTCATTAACAGCTGCCTGCATCCCTTTAAATACTCCATAAGCCGTCATCGGCGAGGGGTTGCCGCTTCCTGTTTCCAAACCTACTATATAATTCGTTTCACAATTAATATATGCAGCGTCCTGTTGTGTCATATTCATATCTTCGCCTGTTATGTACCTGCCGTTAAGTCCTTCAACAAATCTTCCAAAAGCTCTAAACAGCGCTTCGCTTTTTATCTTCTTCGGGTCACCTATAATAACCGCTTTCCCGCCGCCGAGGTTTAATCCCGCGGCTGCATTTTTATAAGTCATGCCCCTTGCCAATCTTAACGCGTCAATAATCGCTTCTTCATCGGTCTTGTAATCGTAGATTCTTGTTCCGCCTAACGCCGGCCCTAATGTAGTATCATGAATAGCGATAATCGCTTTTAACCCGGTGCTTTTATCCTGGCAAAACACTAGTTGTTCGTAGTCATATTCTTCCATTTCGCTAAATATCCCCATATAATGTACCTCCTTCTATATATAGGTTTCTCTATGGCTTATATTATATTAATAAGGCCGTAATTGGTCAAACGGCGGGCTACTCTGCATTTTGGCCACTAAAAAACACATTTACGGCAGATGGTAAGTCGTCGGAAAACCCTAAATTCAAACCGTTTTTTCAGGCGCTTATTTGTTTTTTTATATTTATCATCAACACGACCGTTTCAACGTGTATGTAGTGCTCTTGTCGCCGTATCAATCATATCTTCGGACAAGTTTACAGGTACATTCCACATGCCTTGTTGCTGTAATTCTGATGACCGTCGAGCCTGGTACCCCCTTGGCGTCAGGGTATATTTTCAATAATTCCGACACTCAACACTTGTTTTATACAAAATGGTTATGCTAATTCAGTAGTGTTACATAAAAAGAATTAGCAAAAATCAACCAGAATGTTCTGGTTAGCCACGCAGTAATTACCTGTAGTTAAAATAAGAACTCCTTGCTACTATCAACGGTAGGGGTAAACCAACCATAGCCATTAGAAAGGAGTTACCTCATGGCTGATTGTACCACAGTATTTGATGCCTTAAAAGGCTTTTTACCAGTGAATATTCTGAAAAGACTATTGATGAAACCGGTACTGACCATGGAACCAAGAAGTTTATTGTGCACTTATTCTGTTTATGCTCCTAAGGCTCATGCACCTTTTAGTCGGTAGTAAACATGCTTTCTAAAGCTTGTAAGGCATATAGCAAGCGGCCTTTGGAACACGATGGCTTAACTGGCTAAATCTCTAGCTCCGGTTAGGCCGCCTGGGCGCAGGCAAAAACGGTTTAACTGGAAAAAGGAGTATGCCTCATTGTTACTTTACTGCATGGTCAGCAGGCGATAAGACAGTATTAAGTTTTCAAGTTTCGTACCCTTAGGGCCTATTAAGGTGTTATCCTTTTTACCTAGTGCTATCCATATTATCCCTAGAGGTGCAATGTATGCCTGTAAGATTTTACTATTGACTTTTGCTCAAATATTTAATGCAACGCTACTGAAGAGCAATATAAAATTATATAGGTAGAAGGCGATATATATTGACTTCACCGTCTTTATTTCCACCTCTCAAAGAAATAAAAACAGAAAATAATGCTTATAGGAGTGCCCCTTTTGCCACAGAGCGTTGCAAAGGCTGGTATTCTGTCGCCTAAATCGTCCCTTAAAAACCGTAAAAGCCCACCCCCATGAAAGAGGGCAGGCTTTGCGTCCCACCTTTTGATGGGTTTGCATTTGGCTGTATTCATTTCGTTATTCTGGTCTATAACGGTTCTTCCATGTTTCTAATTAAGTTTCGCGCCACAGGCTCCACAAAAGCGAGCGCCCAGAATAACTCCGTTTCCACATTTCGAACAGAATTTGATTTGCCAAGCAGTCTGAAGCGTGATGGGTAAATCCTCATCTGTACTGGAGCCCGTCAGAAACAGCCAGTCTATATCCTCGCCGTCCTCGCATAAGCCAATTGCTCCGGCGGGCGATACCACATAAAAGCAGTCCTCGTCGATGGGGTTTTCACTGTCGCTTGTCTCGGCAAGTACCATCAAGCCTTTTACATCGTATCTATCATTGGAGGTGGCAAAGGTCCAGTTTTTGCAGAGTGTGGCGGCAAACTCAGTCGCCTCCAGCAGGGTGTCAAATCTCTCCATTACAATCATCCTCCTTATTTAAATAACAGGTTATTGCACCGCTTGCAGCGATCATTTTGTATGGGGTTCATCATGGAGCAGACATTGCAGTAGATGATACTGTCTTTGGATTTATCGTATTTTTCATATGTACCGAACATGGGATGATAGCGTACCCTGTCGCCAACAGAGAGATAATCGTACATATGCCGCCCGCTGTCCACTTCCACGATGGTCTTTTTCTTGCCCGCGTCAGTTTTGATGATCGTGTTATATGCCGTATAGGTTCGCCAGCTTTCGTCCTCGCCGCCCCTATGCTCGCGTTTCTCCTTGCTGTACTGATTGACGACCACACCCTCCCACATGGGCTGCTTGGTCCTTCGTAGCGCCAGCTGATTGGCGACCAGCATGACAAGAGCAATACCAACACCGATGACAAGGGATTCTCCAAACGGGAAATCGTCCATCAGCAGGCCGGCGACGGGAAAGCCGATGAGCGGTAGCAAAACCAATATCCACATACAGCCGATGGATGATTTTTTGTTTTTCTGTGCAGCCTCCAGTATTTCCGGGTTGTTGCACATGTCCGAAAATCCGATAAGATTTATGCGCTGCGTATCCCCGCTACCCTGCGACGCAAAAGACCTTGCCTGTGATGAGTGTGTTTCTCCATTATTTACAGCGGCTCCGCAATTAACACAGAACGAGGCAGCCTGTGCTATTGCAGTCCCGCAGTTAGGACAAAACATATCAGTATCACTCCTTGCTTCGATTATTTGAGGTTCCCGGCTCGTCGCGGATTTTCCGGCGGGTTTCCATGATGCTTTTTTCTTCTTCTTTTTCCCCCTCTAGCTGTGCGTATGACAGGCCACAGCAAAAGGAAGCAGCCTATGAGTGAGGAAATATGGTAAATTATCGCCCCATACTGCCAGCGCCAGCGTGGAGAGGCTTATATGCATTGCAAACAGAAGCACGGCGCAGATCAAGATAAGGATGGGCAAGGGGATGTTTTTACCTTTGACAGGTTATCACACCCCACTCTTTATCGTTGTGATCCCGCATGGAGGCGCTAAAGGATGTTCCGTCAGCAGAGAATACAAATTTTGCTCCCGCAATATTCGCCTCGCCTGTCGACCACCGCACAAAATAGCTGCCGTTGATGTAAGTGCTGCCGGTTTCATCATTTGAGCAGACGATTTTATAATAAGAGCCATCGCCAAAATCCTTTTCATAGGTGACTACGGTCGTCACTTTGATTTCTTTACCTGTCTCCGTAACGCTCATGACGCCCGTATAGGTTCCGGAATAGTCCACCTTAGCCTTTGTATTTAAGATAACGTCCATTTTGGTTTCCACAAAGGGTTTGAGCTTGGCACTCAAGGCAGCCTTGCCCTCTTCCAAGTCCTTTTCTGTTTTGTAGAATTCCACCTTCATGGGGAAGCCTGCCGTTTCGTGCGCGCCCAGAGTGAACTTCATCTGTCCTTTCGCCTCGCCATCCAGCTGGATCATCCACTCTTTCGCCGTGGTCTTATCGGAGAGAGGGGCCAGCTTGACATATGCGTTGGCCCATTTGGCCTTCTCAGTGTCATAATCCTCCCTGAAGTTCAAGGTATATACCCTATTTAGCAGTGCGGCAAGCTCTTTATACTCCTTTTCCCGCTGACTGAGGGCATCAAAATACATATCCCGGCTCAGAGACTGAAACATAACCTGAAGGTAATCATAGATCTCGGCTTTGTAATTGTTTGATATTTTTTCGCGGTCGCTCTCCGAGGGCCACGGGTACTTGGCTAGAGTGCCGTTTTTGTCATAGGCATCTATCCATGATTCCCAGTCGCTGGTTGCCACATCCCAGTATTTGTTTACATAGTTGTCAATCTCGCCCTTCATTTTTTCCAGCGCCTTAAGCGGGGCGGATTTGTTCTCTTTGTATATCTTCTTGAAGATATCGTACCAATCCTTGACCCTACGCTTGTTTTCGGGTCTGGCGTAGTAAGCATCGTACATTCTCTTGGTGCTTTCATACTTTGTGTCGATGGCGAAGTTCATCACATCGGTAAGGGCGATGTCGATGACTCCGACGCCCACATAGGCCACCTGAAATGAATCTAACAGGTATTTTCGAGATGTCGCCAGATTCAAGCCCAGGTTCAATACGGTTTTCATTCCGCTAATTGATGTTTCCTTGCTGGTCAGTCCGTTGCTGTATGCGTCATATGCAAACTGCGTACATGAGGTTGCAATACCTAAAACCGTTAGCGCGTCACCAAATTGTCCGCTGATCAGTTCATCATAGGCACCTCCAAGGGTTAAGAGCGTGGGGATGTTCGTTACAGTGAACATCGGCAGCGAGTTGTTTGCATTGAGAAAGGCTGCTACAACATCCTCCTGCCACGATGCACCCTGCTCGGCGTAGGTTTTGAGCAATTCCTCCGCCTGCTTCGTTGTAATGTAAGCGGCGTAGACATTGACATCGGAAATGTATTCGCTGCGCTTTCCTTCGTTCCTGACCTTAAACACGCTATAGGTGGATAGGTGGTCAGTGAAAATATGCACCTTGTTGGCTTCGGCGTCCACTGTATAAAGGACGTCCTCCCACTGACCGGTCTGCTCGTTGAGATACTTACCGCAGACCGAAAGCAGCTCCTCATCGGCGCCAAGCCCCGCGTCGTCATAGGGTATGGTCAGCTCGACAGTTCCCTCCGGCTGGCCGGAGGCCAGCTTGAAATCGTAGGCGTAGATATCTACGTCGCTGTCAACGGGAGCGGGCGATACCTTTTGTATGGTGACTTCCTCGCCAGCCTCTAGAAGGCAGCCAAAGTCTATGGCCGCACCGTCCTCCGAGGTTAATGCAGTCTGTCCTTCCTCCACCGTGAAGGTTTCGGCTTTCTGCACTCCGGAGGGTTTTGCCTGATTGCCTTTACCGCAGCCGGTAAGACCCACTATTAAGGACAACAGCATAGCGGCTGCAAGTATAAGGGATACTATTTTTCGTTTCATTGCGCAAAGCTCCTTTCTATAGGCTACTCAACCGTATAAATAATTTCCGCCTCTACTCTCGATGCTGACGCAAATCCTCATTCAGCGATTCGAACAGAGGGACGTGCCATTCTGGTGATAATTGCCGCGGCCTCGGCGCGGGTGACCTCGCGCTCCCCGGTAAATGTCCCAGTCTCGTCGTTTCCGCACAGTACGCCTGCTGCGTAGAGCGTCCGTATCTCAGCCGCGTATTCGTCGGTTTCGGTCACATCGGGCGGGATAATCGTGCTTGTAGCCGCAAGCTCGCTCTCCGGCAGTGCGCGGGCGAAGATATAGGCCATCTCCGCGCGTGTGGCGTTTCGCTCAAAGTCCGCAAAGTCGCCTGCTTTGATGACGCCGTACTTGAACGAAAAATTGACGTAGGTATCGTACCAGTGCGTTCCTTCGGTCCGGTCAAAGCTATACGGGCTGCCATAGTAGGTGTTCCAGACCACGGCAGCCATTTTGACGACCTCGGACAGCTTTATTCCGTCCTCCGGCCTGAAGCCTGTGCCGTCGCCCTCAACGATGCCCAGTAGTGTCGCGTTGCGGATGACGCCCTCATGCTCCGTGCCGTACCACTTGCCCTCGTCTAGGTCGGGATAGCCCGCATATTCGCCGGTCAGCTTGAAGTTCGCCATATCGCCCTTGGCGAAAACGGCTTCTATGGTGTGGCGCTTTTGGATGTCCTCAAACTCATATTCGCTTACGGGGCCAACGCTCACGCCGTCAACCAGCACGTCGAAAATGATACAGCCCTCGTCCGGCGTAACGGTAAAGGTCTTGTCGCGTCCCTCGCGGTAGGATGCGCCGCCTGCGGAG
>JAAYJF010000056.1 GCA_012523075.1 Clostridiales bacterium
AACGGTATATTTTCCCGGCTTTGGGCAATAATCGAGAAGGCTCATTGGACCGGGAGGTGAGATATTGAATAAAAAAGCATGGTATGCGGTAGGGCTGCTGGCTGCAGTGGGTGTTGGGTTTGGACTTTTCAGGGTGGTGGACGTTTTCTATCCAAAGGGCAGCGATGGAGACATTCTCGTTAGGGCTTTCAACACTTCGGGGGCCGCTGTCGTGGAAGCAAACATTAACGCCTACGCCTCGGATACCGGTATTTTTTTAGATAGAGAAGAGGTGACACGGATTGTCACGTCCTTGGCGGATGGAATGGAGCTGGACCTTGACGGTGCCGAAAGAATAGAGAACTTCAGCGGTGACTATAACCAGCTTTCGGTTACCGGTAAAAACGCCGATGGGTACGGCATGGTAATTATCGTACATTCGATGGATTTCTCGGATATTAAAGAGGGCCCGGGAGGCTTCGAGACCAATATCGTTATCGATACTGCCCTGGACGGTGATATCAAGGAGCTGCCGGGCATGGAAGAGAGGATTAGCAATCTGGTGGCGGAGCACATGCAGGGGGTTCGTACCACGTCCTGCATTGTGGGCAGCTATTTCGAAAGTATTCCCGAAGACAATATGGAAGCAATCATAGGCTCAGTTTTCCAGTCCGCTGACGCGGTAGAGGTGGAAAGGGCCATATACGATGGGTTTTTAAGTGTTTCGGCCTACACACCTCGTATCGGTGATTATATTCAAATGGGGGGCAACAGGATAAACCTGAATGTAGCGATGAGGTATAATTCCTATGAAGGCAGAACCTATATATGGCTGGGTTCTCCGGTTATTACTATGGAATACTAGCAGCTTTTAGGAACGGGAGGATGCAAATTGCCGAAAATCGTAGCAGAGGCCAGTCCCCCGCTAAAGGGGACTGTCAGAGTAAGCGGCGCAAAAAACGCAGTGCTGCCAATAATCGCTGCAAGCCTTTTATCAAGTGACAGGTGCATACTGGATGAAACACCCATGCTGGACGATGTGGATATTATGTGCGAAGTGCTGGTGTCGCTGGGGGCGGATATAAAGAGAACTACAAACGGCAGGGTGGAAATAAATTCGAAAAAAATAGACAACTACGAGGCTCCCTATGAGCTGGTAAGACGTATGAGGGCGTCCTTCCTGGTAATGGGTCCCTTGCTGGCAAGGCTGGGAAAGGCCAGGATATCTCTGCCGGGGGGCTGTGCCATTGGTACAAGGCCGATAGACCTTCACTTGAAGGGCTTCAAGGCAATGGGCGCGGAAATAACCCTGGGCTACGGTTACATTGAAGCCAGGGCAAAACGCCTTAAGGGAGAGAGAATATACCTTGACTTTCCCAGCGTGGGTGCCACCGAAAACATTATGATGGCCGCAGCCCTGGCAGAGGGATGGACCGTTATAGAAAACGCCGCCGAGGAGCCGGAGATAGTAGACCTTGCCAACTTTATAAATAAAATGGGTGGTCAAATAAAGGGTGCCGGTACCGATACAATCAGGATAGAGGGCGTAAAGGCCCTTGGTCCGGCGGTCCATACGGTGATACCCGACAGGATAGAGGCGGGAACCTTCATGATAGCCGGGGCTATAACCAGCGGAGACATTATTGTGGATAATGTTGTACTGTGTCACCTGATGCCTATTATCGCAAAGCTTAAGGAGGCAGGGGTGACGGTGCAGGAACTGGGAAGCGGTGTTAGGGTGCAAAGCCCTGGGAGGGTGGACGCGGTGGACATTAAAACACTTCCTTACCCGGGCTTTCCCACCGATATGCAGGCCCAGATGATGGCCCTTATGAGCGTCGCCAGGGGCACCAGCGTAATAATAGAAACGGTTTTTGATAATCGGTATATGCATGTAAATGAACTGAGGCGGATGGGAGCCTGTATTAAAATAGATGGCAGGAGTGCGGTGGTCCAGGGGATGCCACAGCTGACCGGGGCAAGGGTTAAGGCCACCGACTTGAGGGCGGGGGCGGCCCTGGTGCTGGCGGGCCTTGTGGCCCGGGGGCAGACGGAGATATATGATATCCATCACCTTGACAGGGGCTATTATAACCTGGATAAAAAACTCCGGGGTCTAGGTGCTAAAATCCAAAGGGTGGACTGTATTGAGGGAGACGGACCAGAAGTACAGGGACTGAACACTAATCACCGGCGGTTGTGTCCCTGATTAGCATGAAATTATTATTTACGAAACGAAGCTATATAACGTGATAAAGACTTTACATCTTCTAGCGTGTCATCCTGAGCGACCTCTTTGTCATCCTTAGCGATAGCGAAGGATCTTATGCCTGTCTTCAGTAAAGATTCTGCGGGCTTCGCCCTCAGAACGACATAAGGGCATGTCGGATTCTTCACTACGTTCTTAAGCGGCAAAGCCGGATTCTTCGGGCTTTGCCCTCTTAAATGACAAGTAAAGTAATGTAATATTATTAACACTTTATATATATATTTGTCAATAACGAAGGGACATACCGATATCGGTATGTCCCCTTTGGATATTATTCGTGTTGCCGGGCTTCGTTGCCGACGGGCTCAATCCTTAACACTCTTGCCACCGATTTATACACCAGTACCGTAAGGGCAGAGTTTGCCGAGGCCTTAATCAGATTAAAAGGTATTATTACCGGTACGATCATGGCCTTTACCGCCTCTATCGGCACGCCCAGGAACTTGGTCGTGAAGTACAGGTTAAGTGGAATCATCACCAGTGTCATACCTATGGTTCCCGCTGTAAGGGCCAGCAAGGCACCCTTGAAGGTGTGTACTTTCCTGTATATAAGTCCTGCTACCAGAACCATGGTACCAGTGGCAATCATATGCATAAGGCCGCCTATCCAGCCGCTTCCGGCGCTGACGGTAATCGCCTGGAACAGCGAAACCGCAGCGGTTATCAATAGGCCGGCGCCTGGACCGTATACGAAGGCTCCTATCAGGGCTGGTACGTCCCCCGGTTCGTATTCCAGAAAGGGTGCCGCAGGAATTATCGGAAACCTTATTGCCATCATAAGTAAGATGGACAGTGCCGTAAGCAGAGCGAGTTTTACAAGTTTGTTCACGTCATGGTTCATACAACTTACCTCCTAAGAAAAATAAAATTCCCCTCAATATAATCTCAGGGAAATAAATTTATTCAAATCTTCTCCCATCCAGACTCTACTGTCGGCCCCGGAATCGCACCGGGTCAGCGTTAGCTCGCGGGCTAGCGGACTTTTTCCGCATTACCGCCGGTCGGGAATTTCACCCTGCCCTGAAGATTATATTTTAGTTTTCTAAAACAAATATTAGCATCTTACTGCATTGTTGTCAAGAAATAAGCGGCAGTTTTGCCGTATCAATGGTTTAAACCGGCGGCGGAATAAAGTATAATTAGGATAAAATAATAAGCCCGGGAGGTAATAAAATGATTGATCTTTTGATGAAAAGAAGGAGTATCCGAAAGTTTAAGGATGTGCACATCGAGGCCGACAAGCTGGAGAAGTTAGTAAAATCGGTGCTGCTTGCGCCTTCGGGTAGCAATCAAAGGCCTTGGGAATTTGTATTTGTGACCGACAGGGGGCTGCTGGAGACGTTGGCAACGGTAAGGGACCGCAGTTCGGCGCTTTTGAAGGACGCTGCCTTGGGAATTGTGCTGCTGGGGGAATCCGACAGAAGGGACACCTGGATAGAGGATACTACCATAGCCGCTATCCTTGCGCAGCTTACTGCACATTCCATTGGACTTGGCTCCTGCTGGGTGCATATAAGGAACAGGATGCATAACGACACCAAAACAGCCGAACAGTTTGTAAGGGAGCTGCTGGAAATACCTGAGCAAAGGAGCGTTGAGTGCATAATTGCAGTGGGTTATCCGGATGAACAAAGGGCTCCCCGCAGCGAGGAAGACTTGGAATATGATAAGGTGTATAGAAACAAATATGGCCTTAAATACCGCTAAAGGTAATACTATGCATATATATTATTTCTCCCCGCTTGATTCATCCGGAGGTTTGATATAGCATATTTATTATAGTTAAAAAGGGGGGGGAGGTCGAAACAATGGTAAGAACCAAGAATATTCCCGATACAGAAACCACAAGGATGGATGCCAAAAGGAAAAAACAAGGGACCAAGAAAATATTGATTAATATTGCGGTCTTTATAGTAAGCGTAAGTTTATGGTGTGCCGCAACCTACTACG
>JAAYJF010000038.1 GCA_012523075.1 Clostridiales bacterium
ACTTCTCGGTTACCGCCAACAGTAGGGAAGAAGCATTGCAGAGACTAAAGAGGTTTAAGGTGAAAATAGATTCTGTTATGCAGGTGCTGGTTACCAGATGATATATATAACGCATTAAAACTTTATATATCCTAGTATATCATCCTGAGCGAAGCGGTTGTCATTCTGGGCGAAGCCATTGTCATCCTGAGCGAAGCGAAGGATCTTTAGGCTACCAAAACATTAGATTCTTCAACTTAGTTTCAGAATGACAAACAATAAACGCAGCGTTTCAGCAGTATCGACCGTCCCTGTGCCTTTTGCTCGCAGACAGGAGAACCGTCCCCGTGTCTGTGTTAAACGACACAGTCGGATTCTTCGGACTTCGTTTCTTTGGAATGACAGGTAAAGGAATATTATACTATGTAAGATTTAATGGTCATAGGCCATAGTGGGATGATAGGAGGGCATTATATGGGCGAAAGGATAAGGCTGGATTATTCAAAGATGCTACAGGCGGTACCATCGGTGGAGGAGGAAATTAATAAGGTTCGGCCGGAGCTAATGGATGCGGTGGAAGCGGTACAGGCCAAAAGGGATAAGGGGCTTCTGGGCTTTTTTGACCTCCCCTATAATGATAAAGAAGCTACCGTTATAAAGGAAACCGCGGAGTTAATAAAAAGCACCTTTGAAAACCTGGTGGTGATAGGCATAGGCGGTTCCGCCCTGGGCAACAGGCTGCTGCACACCGCTCTTAACCACCGCTATTACAATAACCTTACCGCGGCCCAAAGGAGCGGGTGTCCCAGGGTATTCATATTGGACAGTATAGATTCAGACCATTTGAAGGGACTGCTGGACATCCTGGACCTAAATAAAACGGCATTCAACGTAATAACAAAGTCGGGCAGCACAGTGGAGACAATGGCAAATTTTCTGATACTTAAAGGTTTGCTGGAGAGGGAAGTGGGCCCGAAGCGAGCCGCGGAAAGCATAATAGCAACCACCGATGCGGCCCATGGAAGCCTGCTGCAAATGGCGCGGCGATCGGGGTACCGGCTTTTCCATATACCCGGCAACGTGGGGGGAAGATACTCGGTACTGTCTGCCGTGGGGCTTCTATCGGCGGCGGTGTCAGGAATTGATATTGAAGAACTCCTTGTCGGGGCTGCGCTAACCGTAGCGGACTGCACCAGTACCGACCCGTACCAAAACCCGGCTCTTATGGGGGCTGCCCTCCAGCATATCGCCTACAGGAGGGGTAAAAACATCTCGGTTATAATGCCCTACTCTGACGGGCTGGACTACTTCGGAGACTGGTACTGCCAGCTCTGGGCCGAAAGCCTGGGAAAAACCAAGGAAAGCGGTGGCAGCAAAGCGAAGATGGGTCAGACACCGCTTAAGGCTATAGGGGCAAGGGACCAGCATTCGCTATTGCAGCTGTTTTTGGACGGGCCGGACGATAAGGTATTTACGCTTATTGAGGTTGAGAGAAGGAAAAACTCCTTTATTATTCCGGAACCAAGCGAGGGGGGGAAAGACCTTAGGTACCTGAGCGGAAATACGCTGGAGAAACTGCTCCAATCTGAGTTTAAGGCAACAGAGAGTGTGCTTACAAACCGGGGTAGGATGAACTATAAGGTATCCCTGCCGCATATTTGCGCCCATACCATAGGACAGTTAATATTCCTGTATATGCTTATGACCGCCTACATGGGCGAGCTTTTCGGGGTGAACGCCTTTGACCAGCCGGCGGTGGAGGAGGGCAAAATAATAACCTACCGTCTAATGGGACGGCCGGGCTATTAGAATACCGGCACGGGGTTCTGCCTGATATTTCACAGAGAGACCGGGCTGTAAGGATGTCGGCATAAATGTAGCCAGACATCCCTAGGCCGATGGCAAATCAGATACGTCTATGTATATTCCAAGGATTTCGGAAAGCAGTACATACCGAACTCTTAATTGGCAGCGGTTGGAGCTGAAGGTGAGAATCCTGCCGTCAAAGACACGGACCACCAGTTCCAGGTCAACGCTTTGGGCGGGACGTCCTATAAGATGCCCTACCGCATCCACAATGTATTCTTCCAGTGATGATAATTCTATTTTATGTCCGTCGTAATTTAGAACGGGTTTTATGTTTTCCACCACCAACTCCCTTGGAGGTGCTTCCTTATCCTGGAGCTGCTTAAGCTTGTTTTCCGCATAGCTAAGCTGCGCCCTTAAGTCTTTTATGGTACTGTGGGCGCTTTCCAGCCTGTACCCATATAAAAGGTTCACCAGCACAGCCCCCACCAGGGCGCCGAGCAGCAAAAATCCCAGATAACGGATTGCCCTTACAAAGGTGCTTTTCAGTTAATATCCCTTCCTTTAATCAGATAGAGTATAACATAACCCAGCTGGGCGCCGCCCATGGCAAAAAAGATATACAAAAGCTGCCTTATAAGGGACTTTATTTCCCCCTTGAA
>JAAYJF010000154.1 GCA_012523075.1 Clostridiales bacterium
AGGGTGCCTTTACCGGCACCCTATTTTTAGCGTTTTGCTTTATCATAGGGCTCCCCAACCGCCCGGGGGGCCTGGGAGTATTTCGAGGATAGCACCAGCACAGCCAACGTTACAATATAGGGAAAGTTTTTAAGCAAAACCCCTGGAATAACGTAAAGGGCTGGTATCACCTGGGATACGTTGGCTACGGTGCTGGCAAAGCCGAAGAAAAATGTAGCCCCCAAAATACCCAGCGGTTTCCATTGGCCGAATATTAGGGCTGCAAGGGCGAGGAACCCAAGCCCGGAAACGGTACCGGTAAACTCGCCGGAATAGGTAACCAGTATAATAGCCCCTCCAAGACCGGCAAAGGCACCGGAGACCATAACCGCAATATACCGCATCGTGTATACGTTTATCCCTGCCGAATCCGCCGCCTGGGGATGCTCACCGCAGGCCCGCAGCCTCAAGCCAAAGGATGTCCTGTACAGCAAAAACCAGGAGATGGCCAGTATCGCCAGCACTAGCCAGGTGGTGGCGTAGGTCTGGGTGAATATAAGCCTTCCCACAACGGGTATGTCAGAGAGAACTGGAACGTTGCGCCGAACAAGCCCGTGTATTATGAGTATGTTTCCGCTGCCGGTCATGTTCCTTGCAAGGAACACCGTAAGGGCACCGGCAATCATATTAATAGCTGTACCGCTTATTACCTGGTTGGCGTTAAGGCTTATACAGGCAAAGGCATGTAGCAACGAAAAAAGCGCACCAGCAATAAACGCCGCCAAAAGCCCCAGCCAGATGGCGGTATCGGGAAGATACAGCTCCAGCTTTGAAATAACCAGCGCGGCAGTGAAAAAGCCCACCACCATAAGACCCTCCAGGCCTATGTTTACAACACCGCTTCGCTCGCTGTAAAGGCCGCCGAGGGCGGTAATCAAAAGGGGAATGGTAAAGGCGATTGCGTAGGGAAAAATCTGAACAACAACAGTCCACATGCTACTTTGCACCCCCCATTCTCTTTTTGAGTTTGTCCCAGTTTCTTTCAATGAGAATACTGGTGGCGGAGAAGTATATTATTGTCGCTATTATCGTATCGGCTATTTCGGGAGGTATCCTTGTCATTGCGTTCATAAAACCCTTGCCCGAGTGCAGCATGCCAAAGAAAAGGGCCGCACCGAACACTCCCCAGGGGGAATTACCCCCCAGCAGCGAAACGGCTATGCCATCGAAACCTTGGGTGGGCAGCACGCCAATCTGTATATTGGAGGCATAGCCCACGTAAAAGGTCGCTCCCCCCAGCCCCGCCAGGGCACCGGCTATCATCATGGATATAATAATACTCCTGTTGGCCTTAATACCGGCGTATTCGGACGCATGACGGTTAAAACCCACCGCCTTCAGTTCATAACCGAAGGTGGTGCGGTCTATAATAAAGGCTATTACTATTACCGAAACAATAGCAAGGAAAAGTCCCAGGTTTATATAGGAACCCCCGAACAGGTCGGTAAGCCATTCCACCTTAAGCGACGCTGCGTCGGGTATCTTTCTTGACTCCGTTTCCAGGTAGGCACCCTTGTAATAGGCCGGTACCACGTAGTAAACCGTCCAATAGGAAATCCAGTTCATCATTATGGTGGCCACGACCTCGTGTACGTTGAATTTTGCTTTAAGAAGGCCGGGCACCAGGCCCCAGGCTGCTCCGCCAAGGATTGCTGCGGCAACCATTACCGTAAGAAGTAGCGGTTTGGGTAGTACCAGCGTCAGGCCTACCGCGGTTGCACACAGGCCGCCTATAAGCATCTGCCCGGCAGCCCCTATATTAAAAAGCCCGGTCCTAAATGCAAAGGCCACCGATAAACCGGTCAGAATAAGAGGTGTGGCGGTGGCCAGCGTGTTACCTACCCGCTCGATAGTCATTAGTCCTCCACGAAAAAGATACAAATAACCGGAAAAGGGATTGCTCCCTATAAGGACCATAAGCACGGCCCCTGCCACAAGTCCTAGGAATACTGCCACAAGTGCTGTCATAAAACTCTTGTCAAGGAATTTTTTCAAGCGGTCTCACCCCTCTTCACCCCGGCCATCATTAGCCCTACTTCGTTTTCGGTTACCTTATCGGCATCCACAATATCTATTATTTCACCACCGTTTATCACGGCAATCCGGTCGGATAGGTTAAGTATTTCATCAAGCTCCAGCGAAACCAGCAAAACCGCTTTGCCGTTGTCCCGCTGCTCCACAATACGTTTATGGATGTACTCTATGGCACCCACGTCCAAACCCCGGGTGGGCTGGACTGCAATAAGCACTTCCGGGTTTTGGTCAATCTCCCGGCCAACTATTGTCTTTTGCTGATTGCCCCCCGACAACGACCGGGCGGAAGCCCCCGGGCCCTGGCCCGAACGGACATCAAACTGCTCCATAACCCTCCGGGCATACCCCCGTATGGCATCGCTGTTTAACAGGCCGTTGCTGGAAAAGGGCTGCTGATAATAAACCTTCATCACCATATTGTTTTCAATGGAGTAATCAAGTATAAGGCCGTGCTTGTGGCGGTCTGCGGGTATATACGCCATTTTTGCCTTAATCCGTTCCCGGACCGACATATCTGTAATATCGGTACCCCTTAAAAATATCCTGCCGGATTGGGCTTTCCTCATCCCGGTGATGGCTTCCACCAGTTCGGTCTGGCCGTTGCCGTCCACGCCGGCTATACCCAGAACCTCCCCCTCACGGACCTGCAGGGAAACATCTTTGAGCCCCAGCACCTTACGGCTGCTTAGCACCGATAAATTTCTTATGTCGAGGACCACCTCCCCCGGTTGTCGTTCTTCTTTTTGTACGCTGAAGCTGACCTGCCTGCCCACCATCATCTCCGCCAGTCTTTCCTCCGACGTGAAAGCAACGTCCACGGTGCCGGTCAGTTTTCCCCGGCGGATTACGGTGCACCGGTCGGCTATTGCCTTTATTTCCTTCAGCTTATGGGTAATGAGGATAATGGATTTCCCCTCGGCGATTAAATTACGCATTATACCCATCAGTTCCCGTATCTCCTGGGGTGTAAGCACCGAAGTGGGCTCATCGAATATCAGTACTTCTGCGTTCCGGTACAGCATCTTCATAATCTCCACCCGCTGCTGCATGCCCACAGAAATGTCCTCAACCTTTGCATAGGGGTCAACGTTTAAACCATACCTTTCGGAAAGTTCCTTGACCTTTATCGCCGCCGACTTGGTGTCCAGAACAATCCCTTTTTTCATTTCCATGCCCAGGATTATGTTTTCAGTGACGGTAAAGTTATGCACCAGTTTGAAATGCTGGTGGACCATGCCTATCCCCAGCTCGTTGGCAATGTTAGGGTTTGTTATATTCACCTTTTTGCCGCGGACCTTTATGGTACCCCTATCCGGCGTGTATAGCCCGAAAAGGATACTCATAAGGGTGGATTTACCGGCCCCGTTTTCCCCTAAAAGGGCGTGTATCTCTCCGGATTTTAACTGTAGGCTTATATCGTCGTTGGCTACAACGCCGGGAAATTCTTTGCGGATGTTCAGCATTTCCACAACGTATTTCATGACATCCTCTCCCTGTACGCATTAGTCATGTTAACAAAGAAGAGGACGGCAAAGCCTGTCCTCTTCCGGCTGAATTATCATGTAACAAGCTATTTAATGAGACTTCCCTGCTCATCGGAGACAGTTATCTCTCCGCTCTGGAGTTTTGCAAATATCTCCGCAACCTTATCCTGTACCTCCCGGCTTAAGTTGGGATTCTCGGCGGGGATACCCACACCGTTGTTCTTCGCATCAAAAACCAGCGTCTCGCCTCCAGGGAATTCCCCTTTGTTCTCGGCCATTATCATATCATAGGCCGCCTGGTCTATACATTTCATAGCGGAGGTTAGTATTATGGATTTGTCGCCTTCATAAATACCTTCTGCATATTGGTCAACATCAACGCCCACTATCCAGACTTCCTCACCGGCCTTTGCCCTAGACTTTGCCTCATTTATTGCACCAATGCCCACACCGCCGGCGGCGCAGAATATGGCGTCAACGCCCTTGTCAAACATCTGGGCGGCGAGCTGCTGGCCTGCGGCTACGTTGTCAAAGGACCCCTGGTATAAAACGTTTTCAGGCTTTATAACTATATTGGTACCCAGGTTCTCATTGGCATATTTAACGCCCTGCTGGAAGCCCCAGTTGAACTTCTGTACCGCGGGAATTTCCATTCCACCTATGTAGCCCATCTCCGCGTCTTTAAGCTGCAGTGCGGACGCGACGCCGGCAACAAACCCGGATTCGTGCTCTGCGAAGAAAATGGCCACGGTGTTTTCCTTAACCACCGGGACAAAGTCTCCCGCATGGGGGTTCCCATCCAGGATTACAAATTTTGCATCCGGGTACTTGTCCTGGGCCTCGAATATTGCGGTCTCAAACTTAAAACCTGGGCACACTATGAATTTGATACCCGCATCGTACATATTGCCTATCTCTTTCATATAATCGGCTTCCGTTGTCCCGCCGGGCTTTAAGTACTGGTACTCAAGCTTCAGTTCCTCGGCGGCCTTCACTACACCTTCCCAGGTCCCCTGGTTAAAGGACTTGTCGTCTATGGTACCTGCATCGGTAATCATGCCTACCTTGAAACCCGCCGCTTGCTGGCTGCAGCCGACAATGATAATGGTAAGCACCAGCATTAGCGCTAAAAACCCCCAACTCTTTTTATACACAGAAAAAACCTCCCTTGTTTTCTTTTCTGCTTGTCACTCTTAGATGCTAGTTATATTTTAGTCAATTTGGATAATAGTTTCAAGGTAAATATATCCAACACTCATACTTCTACATAAAAAAACAATGGGATAGTTCCCTGTGCAAAGCATCACAGGTTACCATCCCACTACTACTTAATGACTACTTCTTAGGCGGTTGCCATACTTCCCATACCTTACCCGCCAGGGCTGTACGGGGTTTTAGAGTCTGGCCGCCTTCCACCCAACCGGAAGGCAGTACCTCCCCGGTATTCCGGTTATGCTGAAAAGCCTTTATCTGTCTTAACAATTCCTCAGGGTTCCTACCCACCGGAGGACTTAATACTTCAGCGGCCTGTATTATGCCATCCGGGTCTATAAGGAACCGGCCCCTTATGTTAGTTCCCGAATCCTCATCATAAACGCCATAGAGCCTTCCTATTTCCCCGTTCTGGTCGGACAGCATAGGATAGGGTATCCCTCCGTCCACCATCTTACTTAGCTCGGTCTCGTTCCATATCTTGTGTGAAAAAACGCTGTCCACGCTAACCGAAAGCACTTCCACATTAAGTTCCTTGAGTTTTTCATAGCCAACGGCTATGTGCGATATCTCTGTGGGTCATACAAAGGTGAAATCACCCGGATAAAAGCACAGCACAACCCATTTTCCTTTGTAGTCCTCCAACGAAACATCTTTAACTTTGCCCTGGTGAAAGGCTTTTGCAGTAAAAACCGGAGCCTTTTTTGTAACAAGCATGAGCAAACCCCCTTTTTTATTTATGAACCACAGGGTCCATTTCAGTTCATACAGCTTTCCCTATCATACATACCTAATTAATAGGCTTCAGTAAACAGCTCAAAGTGTGCCTGGGGATGGATGCAAGCCGGGCATTCCACCGGTGCCTCGGCACCCTCATGCACATACCCGCAGTTACCGCATTTCCACAAAACCTTGTCGCCTTTTTTGAAAACTTCACCCTTTTCAACGTTGGCGGCAAGTTTATTGTACCTTTCTTCGTGCTTTTTTTCGGATACGGATATGGCCCTGAAGGCTTTGGCTATATCATTGAAGCCCTCCTGTTCTGCAACATCTGCAAAGGCCGGGTAAAGGTCGGACCATTCCTCGTTTTCACCGGCGGCGGCCGCCTTAAGATTGTCAAGGGTATTACCCTGGGCAACGGGATAAGTAGCATTAATCTCTATCGTAACCGGAAGCTTACCCTCAAATCCCGCCAACAGGAATTTGTAGAACCTTTTAGCATGCTCCTTTTCGTGGTCGGCGGTTTCCAGGAAGATATTCCTTATCTGTTTGTAGCCCTCCTTATCCGCCACCGACGCATAGTAGGTGTAGCGGTTGCGCGCCTGGGATTCCCCTGCAAAGGCCTTCAATAGATTCTCCGCTGTTTTTGTTCCTTTTAAGCTCTTCATAATATTACCTCCTGTTTTATTTTATTTATTATCAAGGCAGCCGAGACAGATGCCTTTAAAATAAACATCCCTTTGATTTATTCTAAACTTCTCCAGAGCCTTTGGCTGTATACAGTCCACATCCACAGTAAAGTCGTATATCCTTCCGCATGAATCGCACTTGAAATGACCGTGGTCGGATATATCGGCGTCATACCTAGCCTCATTATCCTCTATGGTTACAACCCTTGCCAGCCCTGCCTCTACAAAGGCGTGCAATGAATTGTACACAGTGGTCCTTGACAGCGTGGGGATTTCCTCTACCAGGCTGCCGTATATCTCGTCGGCGGTGGAATGGTTCCGGTTGACCATCAGGTATTGCATAATCCTCATCCTGGTATAGGATGACCTTATACCCCTGTTTTTAAATATATCCATCAGAGCATCAGCCGAAACATCCATTCAAAAACCCTCCTTAAAATAGGATACCCAAATTTCCATATTGTAAACATTATAATGTAGTATTCATTACAATATTATAATAACAATAATGTTACGTTTTGTAAATGGTTTTTTATGTTAACATTCTATTGATGCGCCGTTAAGTACCTTTATCCATTTTATGCTTCTTATATCCTCCATTAGCTTAAAAAGGGCCCGGTCCTTATCCTTGGCCTCTATCATCACATCAAAGTCTCGGCCAGTCTTCCTTGCGGTTTCCAGGAACCCCAGGAAAAACTCCGGATCTATATAATCCGCATGTCCTCTAATACTCTTCGTGCTTTTGGGACTAGAGATATGAACCTTCGGCACAAGGGGCTGCCCCTCCCACGTATCAAATATATCCCCCAGCAAACTGTCTACATCCCTTGCGCCTCTGTTACACCGGTCATGGTGGACATCCAGTACCATGGGCACCCTCGCCTCGCAACATATATCAAGCACATCCTCCGCCGTATAAACCCTGTCATCGTTTTCCAGCGTAATGCGTTCCCTGATGTGCTGTGGCAGGGCATTATAGTTTTCTATAAACCTTTTTACCGATTCCTCTTTGTTCCCGTACAGGCCGCCTACGTGGATAACCAGCTTGGCGCAGTTTCCCAGTCCCATGCCTTGGAAAACCCTGTGGTGGTACT
>JAAYJF010000097.1 GCA_012523075.1 Clostridiales bacterium
ATGTATACATTATACTTTACATATTAATTCCACTTAAATTCAAAAACTCCTTCTTAATATTTTATTTTTTTATTTTTTCTATATTGCCCCCTAATTGTTTCCACCTGCAATCCCCCTGTTGGTCTGTAAGAAATATGCCCATGCTGAACTAAAAAAAAAAGAATGGCAATCTAAAAGCCCCGCCAAAACGTTCTTGACGCTTTTGCGGGACAACCCAGCCTACTGGCCATAAATAGCTTTATGTCTTCGTCGACAGTACCGATACCGGCTATTCCGAATTTATCCACCAACACCTTGGCTACATTGGGTGACAAGAATCCCGGCAGCGTCGGCCCGAGGTGGATGTTTTTAACGCCCAGGTAAAGCAGTGCCAAAAGCACTATTACGGCTTTTTGCTCATATCAGGCGATGTTGAACACAATGGGCAGCTCTTTTATATCATCAAGGCCGAATGCCTCTTTCAGTTTAAGCGCAATAACCGCTAGAGAATAGGAATCGTTGCACTTGCAGGCATCTAGTACCCTCGGTATTCCTCCGATATCGCCAAGGTCCAGCTTATTGTAATGGTATTTGGCGCACCCGGCCGTCAGGATTACCGTATCTTTTGAAAGTTTTTTTGCAAACTCGCTGTAATACTTCCTGGACTTCATCCTGCCGTCGCAGCCTGCCATAACAAAGAATTTCTTAATTGCGCCATTCTTCACTGCATCCACAACCTTGTCCGCCAGTGCCATCACCTGATTGTGGGCAAAACCGCCTACGATACTTCCGGTCTCAATTTCCTCTGGTGCAGGAAGAGTCTTTGCAAGGGCAATTATTTCAGAAAAGTCTTTTTTGCCGTTTGCATCGGCCACTATGTGCTTGCAACCCGGATACCCGGTGGAGCCTGTTGTAAATATCCTGTTTCTTACTTCTTCGCTCCTTGGCGGAACAATACAGTTTGTGGTGAAAAGAATAGGGCCGTGGAAAGCTTCGAACTCGCCCACCTGCTTCCACCAGGCATTGCCATAGTTTCCGGCGAAATTATCGTACTTCTTAAAAGCGGGATAATAATGGGCGGGCAGCATCTCGCCGTGGGTGTATACATCCACGCCCGTTCCCTGCGTCTGTTCCAGAAGCTGCTCCAGGTCGGTTAGGTCATGGCCGGATATAAGGATGGCAGGGTTGTTCCTGACGCCCATGTTTACATTTGTGATTTCCGGATTGCCAAACCTTGATGTATTGGCCTTATCAAGAAGCTCCATAACCTTAACGCCGTATCCACCGGTTTTGAGCGTCAGTGCTACCAGGTCATCCGCAGTAAGGGCGTCGTCCAGCGTTGCTGCCAGCGCTTCATAAATAAAACTATTTATATCAAGGTCTTCGCTACCGATATTCCTTGCATGCTCGGCATAGGCAGCCATCCCCTTATGACCGTATATTATCATTTCCCGCAAAGAACGTATGTCTTCGTTCTCTGTGGCCAGTACGCCCACCGAAGCAGCCTTCTATAGCATATCATCCCTGGAATCCACCGTGAAGGTTGCAGCATCGTGCAGATTTTCCGCCAAAACGGATTTCCTAAGCCCATCTCTTTTGGCCATCATTTTTCGAATTTGCTTTTCTATCGAAACGCCGTCAAAATTTGCATTGGTGATGGTCATAAACAGGCAGCTAAGCACTTCATAATTGGTTTCATCATGCTTGGTTATGTCCACTTTGCCCTTTACAACGACATCCGATACGCCCTTAATCGTATAAATCAGAAGGTCCTGCAGCTTTGCAACTTCCTTATTCTTGCCACAGACGCCCTTAATGGTACAGCCTGTGTTTTTCGCCACCTCCTGACATTGGTAGCAGAACATGCTCATTATAATTCCGCCCATTTATGAATTGTATAATAATTGCATTTTGCAAAAATCCTATCGCTCATATATAATCAAGCCCCATTTGAATATTTACCTTGTTTACTATGTGTATAAACATCTGGATTGGAAAACATGATTTTACAACGTCAGGAGAATTTATTTTCCCCGCCCACCTGCTTATCGGACTGAAATACAGTGCCCCGGACAATCATGTCCGTCCCAAATTTACTGCGGATACTGTCAACCGCCTTATCTAGCTTCTTTCCCCGTTCCCTCTCAATATTAGGAAAAAAGGATTGCTGCTCGTA
>JAAYJF010000067.1 GCA_012523075.1 Clostridiales bacterium
AATCGGACGTGTACCCCCCGGTGCCTGACGGTATCAGCTGCTCTATTTCATACTTGACTACTCTGTCCAGTTCCTTTTGGACCAGCTTAGGAAGGTATATGGTTCTTATTATCATTTCCGGGCAGAATAAAGAAAGCGATACCCTTGATACCTTGCCCTTGATGCCTTTTAATATCCCGTTTATCTTGGAGGCGATACCGGCAGTATCAACCATTCTACCGTCCCGGACCCAGCCTGCCGATATATTTGAAATACCCCAGTCATATAGAACGTACCTTTTTCCGCCACTGTACAAAACCCATTTGATGCTTTCGCTTCCAATATCCAGCCCCAATACTCTGTTTCTTAATACCGGCATTTTTTCACCCCATCTATTCCCTATGATGCCTTGGATTCTTTTTGACTATTTCTACCGCTTCGGTGATGGCCGTCGTCGCATCCGCCTCAAACTGTATGGACATATTCAATACTTTCGAATATACCTCGCCCTTTTCGGATACCACGTAATGGGGCTTCAACCTGTTAAGCGCAATAGCTGCAACATCGCTCAGGCATTTTTCACATTTGCATATATCCTCCCTGTCCTTTACTATGGTATAGAGCAGATGGATTACCACATCTTCCATATAGTTTTTAATCTTCATCCTTCATCCCCCCTTATCTGCCTCCATTTATTGACCTCCACCTTGTTATCCACTCGGGCATCCTCGTAATCCTCCACCAGTATTATTGCTTGCAGCCCAGCTGACGCAGCCTTATACATTGCCATCGACTTTAGCTCTATTTCATATATGGTTTTAATAAGCTCAACGTTTTCTCCCTCACCGTCCAGCACCCTATCATATAGTACTATATATCCCACCGTTACCGAATAATCTCCCTGCGCCCCCGGTTCAACAAGGCCAGTGTCCTCCGGCCCCATTTCCCATTCTTTATTCTCAAGGATATAGGGCAGTATCGTATCCATTTCAGTTATTTCATATATGGCCTTTTCCATCCCCGCCTCGGCTATGTAATAGGCCTTCACCACATTCCTGTGCGCCATTTCCATCCTGTACTCGCTTGCCGCCACGCTCAGTATCGCAGTGCCCAGTACCGTCAAAACAAGGGCATAGACCATAACCATTACCAGGGCCGACCCCTGCCTGTTTTTAACCATCGCTTTCTTTCCCTCTGGCGTTTATGCTTAAGGTATAATCCCTTTCCCCTATACCCTCAATTGCTTTGGTAGTAATCTCTATGGTTATAAGGTGGTTTGAGTAAGAAAACCTGCAGTCCATAATATGCATTGCCACCGTTGTACCGCTTGGGTACATCCTTATCTCGCCGGAGGCCGGGTGGAACCTGTAAGTCTTACTTGACCCATCTTGGTAGGTTAGTACTATCCCCCGTTTGCCCGTTTCTATTGCAAAATGGTCCGCCTTCCTCACTTCGGCGCTCAGGGTGTTCATGGCTACCCTGAGGTTTTGCTGTACTTCCACCTGGTTTTCCGCCCTGCTCCAGGCCTTAGCCCCGGAAAAATAGACCATGAATACAATAGTAATTACAAGGCTTGACAGGCCTAGGGCTATCAGGAGTTCTGCTATGGAAAAACCCTTGCTGTTATGCAAGCGCTTCATTCTGGCGCACCGCCTAACTGTTAGGTTGGTAGGGCTGATACTTTTTATAATCGTTCGGTTGTATACTGTAGCCGTAATACTCTTTTGTCGTGTTTTTTAGATATCTCCAGCTTAAAAAATAGCCTTTTGGGGGATACGGTTTTTTTGCTTTATGTAGGATTAAATAGCTTGCTTCCATCGCCTGCCTTAGCGTTTCTATTCCATCTAGCTTGTCCAAAAGAATAAGGGGAAGTACACTTACTGTAGGCATTAGATTGCTACCTATCGTTTCGAGGCCTAACACATATTCATAGTAATCCGACCACAGCTTATCCGGGTCATTGTCGTCTCCCGGCCCGGGCACACCATCATCGTACCCGCCTCCTCCGGGACCGGGGTCATAAAGCTGTGTTGTGTCTATCTCGTCGATGAACACATTGGTAGCGTAGGACGCCAGCATTATCCCCTCTGTCTGCGGGTCCATACCCTGCCTTGGCGTTACGTAAACCCTGAGCAAGTCTAGGGCGTTGCCCGCCCCCGATGGTATGCCGGGTACAAATATCTCCACTTGGTGTTTTTCCCTGTAATACTCTATCTCCTGGTACTGGTTTGAGGTGTTTATTTCTCCCGCTTTAATCCTGTCCATAATATCCCTTGCCACCGTCAGCGCTACTGTGTTCCTGACGCTCCGGAGATTGCTTGCCGAAGCGGCGGTAAAAAGCCCAATAACCGGTGGGATTAGAATCCCCAGTATCGCAAGGGCTACCAGTATTTCAACCAGCGTAAAACCCTCATTTTGCTTAAGCCTTTCTTTCAAAACCGCCACCTCATCTATATACCCTTACCCTCCCGGTTGCCGGCAGCACAGTAACTCTTATCTCCTTGCCCCTATTATCCTTAAGGGTTATCGTACCGGCGGCCGAGGGTGCCCCCATAACATTGAAGCTCAGCATATCATTATTGAAGCTTGTGCCTAAAAGGGTCAGTCCCTCCGGATACACTACCTGTTTTACCGTTACCTGTATCGGATAGCTAGTGTAGCTCACCCGATACAGGTTCATATGCTTATTAAAGATAATGCGGTATACCCTGCCTTCTCCTATAGCCATTTGCTGCGCATACCGGATATCCGTCACCAGTTCCCTAATTGCCGCATTAACCTCCACCCCGGTCAGAACTGCTTTAACACCGGGTACCGCCACCGCATAGGCTATCGAAATTATAAGTAGTACCACCAACAGTTCTATAAGGGTAAAACCGCTCACGTCAGTGTGTTTTCATGATACCCCCCCTCCTATTATCGCTAGATAGAGGGAAATAAGCTGCTGTCCGTATAACGCCGCGATGACCACCGAACCGCCGAGAAAAGGTCCAAAGGGCACCGTGTCCTTCCTTTTCTTTTTCCCGGTAAGCAGCATCAAGATACCAAAGAACCCACCTGTTACAAAGGACATGAAAAGCGCCGCCAGCGTCAGCCTCCACCCCAAGAATAGGCCAGCAACAGCCATAAGCTTTACGTCACCGCCCCCCATGCCGCCCCTAGAGATTACGGCTATGGCGAGGAGAATACCTCCCCCGGCCGCAACGCCAAGCATTGCATTGGTAAAGGAATGACCGGCGTCAATTATTGTAAAGACCACCCCTGCCACAAGTCCGAATACCACCAGCCCGTTGGGAATAATCTGTTCTTTCAAATCTATAAATAAAGCAACCAGCATCAGTGATATTAGTACGGCATCCTTAACAAATAATACCCCGGTGCCAAGCCGGTGAAACGCCGCTAAATAAAGTACCGCGTTTGTTAGCTCGACGGCGGGGTATACCGGCGATATCCTTTCGCCGCAATAACCACACTTCCCCTTTAGAAAAACGTAGCTTGCCACAGGTACCATATGATACCATATAAGCCTCCTGCCGCAAGAGGTACACCGCGAGGGCGGGTAAACAAACGACTGCCCCGCAGGTATCCTGTATATGCAAACGTTTAAGAAACTGCCAACTATAAGCCCGAGTAAAAATACAAATGCGTACCCCATACCACCCTTTCCCGGGACAAAGGGACAGATCCCTTGTCCCATTTAAAAACGAAACGTATCAATAGGTTTTTGTGTTGTCAGCCCTCAATAAATTATTATTATCATCTCTTAAATTACTTGTATAAATCACTTCATAGCATATTCCGTCTTCATCCACCCTTGCTTTGAAGTCATCATAAGTATCCGTACTCTGCGGTTCCGGTTTTTCTCTCAGATACCCATTGTCCGCCAAATCTTTACCCGTGTAATCCTTTGATTCATTTCCCCCATCATCCATCCATTTTTGCTCAGCCGCCCTTGCTATCAGCTGAGCGGTAGCCCTGTCCGCCTTTTCCTTAGCAGCCGCAATAGTTGCGTTAAACCTGGGTACCGCTATGGCTGCTATAATCGCAAGCAACGCAAGTACTGCCAAAAGCTCCACCAGCGTAAAGCCTCTCTTGTCCCTACCTTTCCTCTTTAGTGTCTTAGCAATATATAGTAACATCCCGCTTCATCCCCTTTCAGAACCGGTTCAATCCCATATACCGCCAATTGGATTCCATTTGGTACATTATTTGGTACATTATTATGATTATGTAATTATTCTGCACCATTCCATAAAATCCTTCAATTTAGGCGGCTGCTTCCAATTTATTAGGAGGGGGCTTTTTGCATAATTCTAAAGCTTACCTGTGTCATCATATCAAACATTGGTATAACTATAGAAATTACAATAAAGGCCACCACCGCCGCCATCACTATTATGATAGCCGGCTCCAACAGGGTGGTCATCCTGTCCATCGCGCTATCCACCTCATCGTCATAGAAATCGGCGGTCTTTTGCAAAATATAGTCAAGGGTTCCGGTTTCCTCCCCAATCTTTGCCATATGTATCAGCATGGGTGGAAAGACCCCTATCCTTTTTAAAGGCTCTGCCAGCCCCCTGCCTCCCTTTATGCCCTCTTCAACCTCTTCTAGACCCTTAATTACCGCGGAATTGCCAATCACCTTCTTAGTAACCTCCATCCCCAGGAGCAGCGGTATACCACTAGACATAAGTAACCCAAGGGTTCTTGCAAACCTGGCGGTCAGCATCTTTTTGTTCACATTGCCCATAACCGGTATTCTAAGCCGTAACACATCGAAAAGCTCCCTGCCGCTCTCGGTGTGGGAGTACCACCTTATTCCAAACAAAAAGCCTATAAGACCTGTAAGCAGTAAAAGCCACCAATCGCGGATGAAGTAGCTAAAAACCATCAATACCCTGGTGGAAAGCGGCAGGGTAGCACCCATCTGCCAGAACATTGAAGCAAAGGTGGGAAGTACAACGGTTACAAGAAATATCACTACCAGTGTTGCCACTACGGCTATAAGGGACGGGTAAATAAGAGCATTTTTTACCTTCTGGTTTATCTTGTACTCCTTCTCGTAATTAACGGCCATCCTGTCCATAACCCTGTCCAGGGTACCGCTTACCTCTCCGGCCTATACCATATTTAGTTGCAGTTCCGGAAATACGTCCCGGTGCACTGCCATCACTTGGGACATGCTCTTACCTTTCTGCACCTCTTGGTAGAGGCTTTCAACCCTTTCCCTTAGTGCCGGGTTTTCGATCTGTTCTCTTAGTATGTCAAGGCCGGAAAGAATAGGTATCCCTGCGTTTACCATCGTTGAAAACTGCCTGCAAAATACCGCGATGTCCCTATGGGATATTTTTTTGAAATATTTAACAAAAAATATGTCCCCGGATTTTTTCCGCTGCTCCTTTATTGATACCGGATAGCAGCCTTTCTTCCTCAGCATTATTACGACATCCGACTTATCGGGCGATTCGTATGTGCCGGTAATCATTTCCCCTGTACCGGTTCTAGCTCTATACTGATATACAGGCATGTTTTCCTCCCGTTGCTTATGTATTAATTGTCTACTAACCTCATAAGCGCTTCTTCGCTGCTACAGTATAATAGAGCACTTTCGTAGCTTATCACACCGTCCTTGTACAGCTTTGCCAAGGCTGCGTCCAGCGTCTGCATTCCGTACTTACCGCCGGTCTGCATGGATGTGACAATCTGGTGGGTCTTGCCTTCTCTTATCAGGTTTTTTATGGCAGGGGTTGCGATCATTACCTCCGCCGCCAACACCCTTTTGTTGCCGTCACAGCTATTTATCAGGGTTTGCGATATCACTCCCTGTAGCACGGTGGAAAGCTGTACCCGTATTTGCTGCTGCTGGTAGGGAGGAAACACGTCTATTATCCTGTCAATGGTTTTGTCTGCACCTATGGTATGTAGTGTTGAAAGTACCAAATGCCCCGTTTCTGCTGCCGTTATCACCGTGGATATGGTCTCTAAGTCCCGCATCTCTCCCACCAAAATAACATCCGGGTCCTGACGCAGGGCAGACCTTAATCCCGTTGCAAAGGTTTGGGAATCGTAGCCAATTTCCCTTTGATTCACTATACCTTTTTTATGTTTATGCAGGTATTCTATCGGGTCCTCCAGAGTGAGTATATGACAGTTCCGCTCAGTGTTTATAAGGTCAATCATCGCCGCAAGGGTTGTGGACTTGCCGCTACCGGTGGGGCCGGTAACCAGCACAAGCCCTCTTGTTTTACAGGCCAGTTCCGCCACCGAATCCGGGAGCCCCAACTCCCCGAGGGTGGGTACGTTAGGCGCTACGACCCGAAGGGCCATGCTACTGCTCCCCCTCTGGCGATATACGTTAATCCTGAACCGTCCCAGTCCCTTAACCGAATAGGAGAGGTCCACTTCCCCCCTTTGCTTGTATTCTTCCAGATGCTCCTTCCCGAGAACTTCATTCACTATAGCCTCTGTATCGGTGGTATTTAGCCTATCTGTACCTATTGGCACCAGGTCCCCGTTAATCCTCGCAGTGGGCGGTACTCCAACAGTAATATGTATATCCGAAGCCCCATTCTTAACTGCATATTCCAAAAGCTCTTCAAACATAAAGTCAGCCCCCCTTATTCGCGCAGATATATAACCTTGGCCATTTCAGCAACAGTGGTTACACCCTTTTTTACAAGCCCAATACAGCTGTCACTAAGGCTCGACATCCCCGCTTGGCGAGATATTTTATCCAATTTATCGGAGGAAGCCTTACGTCCAATAAGCTCCCTGTGCTTATCGGTAACCACCATTATCTCATGCACTGCAGTCCTGCCTCTGTATCCCGTATTATGGCAGTTGCTGCAGCCTTTGCCCCTGAAAAGCTCTATATCACTTCCCGATGGTAGTCCCAGTATTCCAAGCTCTTCCTCCCTTGCTTTATAACTGACTTTACATTCCGGGCATATCTTCCTTACTAGTCGCTGGGAAATAATACCCCTTAGTGAAGAGGCTACAAGATACGGCTCTACCCCCATATCCACCAGCCTTACTCCCGAGCTGGCGGCGTCGTTGGTGTGCAGTGTTGAAAGCACAAGGTGACCGGTTATTGCAGCCCTCACCGCAAGGTTTGCGGTCTCTTCGTCCCTTATTTCACCCACCATTATTATGTTGGGGTCTTGCCTGAGCACCGACCTTAAACCGCTGGCAAATGTAAAGCCCGCCTTCGGGTTTATCTGCATCTGATTTATGCCCTCCAGCCTGTACTCAATAGGGTCCTCGAGGGTCATAATATTTACCGTAACATCGTTAAGTTCCCTTAAGGCAGCATACAGCGTGGTTGTTTTGCCGCTACCCGTTGGCCCGGTAACAAGTATTATTCCGTGGGGAACCCTTATCAGACGGTTGAAAAGCACCTCGTTTCCTTCGCTAAGGCCAAGCTGTTTCTGAGACATCAAAAAACTACCCCGGTCCAGCACCCTCATGGCAACCTTTTCGCCGTAGGCGGTGGGAAGGACCGACACCCGGAGGTCAAGGCTCCTTCCCCCGGCCTCCAGTTCCACCCTTCCATCCTGGGGCAGCCTTCTTTCGGCAATATTGAGCTCACTCATTATCTTAACCCTTGCAACCACCGGCCCATGGGTTTGCATGGGGACGTTCATTATTTCCTGCAGCTGGCCGTCTATCCTAAACCTTACCCTAAGCCTTTTGCTGCCCGGTTCTATATGTATGTCGCTGGCACGGTTTGCCACCGCCTGCTCTATTATCGAATTGACCAATCGCACAACGGGAGCGTCACTAACCCGCTCCAAAAACTCATTTTCCGGTACAATATGACCTTCGCTCCGGTGTTCCTTTACAAAATCTGCCACCGCTCTCTCGGCACTCTTTTTGCCGTAGTACACTTCTATGGCGGAGCGTATGTCCTCCTCCGAGGCAATTGCTGGCTGAACGTCCATTTGGGTAACAAGCTTTACCTCATCTATCGCAAATACGTCCATTGGGTCGCTCATCGCCAAACCCAGAATACCGTTCTTTTTTTGAAAGGGTATAATGCAGTACCTTCTCGCCAAGGCCTCCGGCACAAGCTTTACTATTCTCGGATCTATATAGTACTTTTCCAGCGTTACATAGGATATGCCGAACTGGCTCTCAAGTATTTCAATTATCTCAGTTTCAGAAATAATGCCTTCGTCCACCAGAACTTTTTCCAGTTTGTGTACTCTTTTTTTCTGAAGGTCGAGGGCGTAATCCAACTGTTCTTTGGTAATGCGTCCAATGTCCACCAGGATGTTGCCCAGCATTTTTTTATTGTAGTACGACACAACAGGTCACCACCAGTCAAACGACTTTTACAAGCTTAATTCGACCTGTTTTTCCCAAATCCTCCTCTTATCCCGTTAAACTTATATAACTCTACTACCAACCGGTTTTACCAGCTTACCCTCCTTCACCATCCTTGCAAGCAGCATCCTTTCGATTTTTCTTACAAACCTGGTAGTGAAAAACTCCCTGCCGCTAACGGGCATAACAAGCACCGCGTACAGGCCCAGCCTTTTGGCTCCAAGAATGTCGGTAAAGACCTGATCTCCTATCACCGCAGTAGTTGACGGGGTCTTTCCCATAGCCGCCATAGCCTTTACAAAGGCTCTCTTTCTCGGTTTGGCCGCGCGATACACGGCAGGTATCCTAATAGCCTCGGTAAACTTAACCACCCTGTCTTTTGTATTATTTGACAGAAGGCATATTCTAAAACCCATCCGTTCCAGTTTAGTAAACCATTCCAGGATACGGTGGTCGGCAGTTTTGGTTTCCCAGCTAACCAACGTATTGTCAATATCTATAATAAGGCCCTCTATGCCTCTTTTTTTAAGCCCTTCAAGGTCAATATCAAATACCGATGCCACGTATTCATCCGGCACTAGACGTTCAAGCATCAATATACCTCCCAAGCCTTTATTAACTTAAATATTATCATAATTCTATATAAAGACAAACAACGGCCCTATAACTCTTAATAAGGAACCGTTGTTTTGGCGGCAAAAAGTCATTACACTAAACTGACCGGGAATGCTAATTCAAAGCATAGCCGATGGGGAATATGGTTGCGTTTAACGACCTGTTCGAATAAGTTCTGCTTTCAATATTATCCGTGACTATTCCAACCGTTTCAAGGGAGTATGTGTTTATACCGGCCGGCGGAATATCCACCCAGGTTAAGGAAGCAATCCTCGTATAATCATTTCCTCCTGTACCTTCTGGGTTGTTCAATTCATCATCCCTTATTCTTATTATAATAAGTTCTGTCGATGTAGTCGTATCCTGGCCCGGCAGCAGTGTCCTGCGGCGTAAAGCAATACTCACACTAGATAAAGCCAAACCTCCAGTACCATCGGTTTCTGTATTAATCTGCACCATGGCATCCAGTTTTATCCTGTCTCCCACCTTTGTCTGGATAGGCTGCAAAGTGATTAGTGTTCCTAAAACTACTTCCCTCTCTTCGCTATCCAGGGCAAAGGCAAGCCTTATTCCCGGAGCCTGGTTGCCGGTATCGCAGCATTTATTCGGGCATGTCTGAACCACAACGTTGTTATTGACCGGAGCATAATTTGGCATTAACTCATCCCAGTCCTTTGACATAATAAACCCTCCTTATTTTTAATTAATGCGCTTTTTAGCTAACCCTCCCCGTCCTTGTTTCCAGTACAATATACGGGGGACCGATAAAAATGGTTACCCCAACAAAAAACGGCCCCTTCACATATATGAAGGAACCGCTAATTAAACAACGCTTTTTACTTTTTTATTCTGCCATCAATGCTAATTTCAACAAGGTTTAGCGGGACATGCTTCCCCGATGCCTTGACCGCCTCCGCCGCCGCCCGTACCATACCCTTGCAGCAGGGCACCTCCATGACGACAACTGTTACCTTTTTTATATCGTTTAACTTTATTATTTCTGTCAGTTTTTCAATGTATAGCTTTACATCATCCAGCTTGGGACAGCCCACCACAACGCTTTTGCCTTTCAAAAGGCCGAGGTGGTAATCGGCATAGGCAAAGGGCACGCAGTCGGCGGTTATAAGCAGGTGGCTTCCGTCAAAATACGGAGCATTAACCGGCACGAGCTTAAGCTGAACCGGCCACTGGGCAAGCTGCGGCTTTATTGATACCGGCACCTCCTCGGAAGGTGATGGCGCACTTTCGCTGTCTGCCCTTTTCTTTATGGACATAGCCCTGCTTCCCGGGCACCCGCTGCTTTGGCGTGCCTCGCTCCTGTTTTTTGGTTCTTTTTCTTTTAGATACTGCTTTACCGCCTCTTCATCAAATTCTTCTGCTTCCCTTTCTATTATTTCAATGGCGTCCATAGGGCATGTGCCAAGGCACGCTCCCAGGCCGTCACAGTATTTATCACTTACAAGCTTTGCTTTTCCGTCTATTATTTGAAGCGCACCCTCCGCGCAGCCCGGTATGCATAGGCCGCAGCCGTTGCATTTTTCTTCGTTTATCTTTACTATTTTCCTTTTAGCCATTTAATTTTCCCCCTTTTTTCTTTTCAACTATATTTCACACTTAAGACCTTACATCCTTTAGTGTATCATCCTGGGCGTCCGTTTTGTCATCCTGAGCGAAGCGAAGGATCTTATGCCTATCTCCAATAGGATTCTTCACTACGTTCAGAACGGCAAAGCCGGATTCTTCAGGCTTGGCCATCAGAACGACATAGTCGGCTTCTTCACTACGTTTTTAAGCGACAGAGTCGGATTCTTCAGGCTTCACTTCTTAAGAATAACAGGTATTAGTGCGTTGTATATAGTAACTAAAGTATAATTCATTCCTTGTGGTAAATCTGTAACATTGGTTACCGCATACCTAATAATTTATGACCTTTTTCGTAGAAAGCATCCATCTGCGCTTGGGGTACAAACAGGCCCCCTGTGGCCCAGACTATGTTGCATGCGTTTTTTGACAAAAGCCCTTTTAGCCGCAACGGCCCGGCAAAACCCGCTGCTGCCGATGGTTCCACCCTTATGCCCTCGCTGTCAGACAAAAGCGCCAAAAGTACATGCAGGTCATCGTCTTGCACCGTGAACACCCCGTCAATAAGTCGATCTAAAAGCCTTCCCACCAGCCCTGAGGGTCGGCCCACCGCAAGGCCGTCCGCATCGGTTATGTTGTCTATCCCGAAGTCCCCTACGCTGACCCGGTCGTGCTCTCCGGTCATAAGGCCAAGTAGCATACAGGGCGAATGGGTAGGCTCTGCGAAATAGCAGCGGACATTGTCCCCGCCAATCGTCCAAAGTTCTTCCCAAAACGGTTTTCCCCAATTTTCAGCCCTCCCTGTCCTTTTTTATTCTACGGTATAATTGTATCATCATTATCCTTTTTGTTACATACAATTACTGCCTGTCTCCATTAACAGCCAATCCCGACCATACAATAAAAACCCACTGCCCGTTCTGCAAACAGTGGGTTATTGCGCTAGCAGGGCTGCACCACCCCGCAGGCCAGCCTTTTTCCGGCATCGCCCGCCGGCTGTGTCCTGTAATCATCGGGGTTTTGATGGATTATTACCGACCGGCTGATGACATCCTCTACCCTAAACCGGTTTGTAAAAAAGCACATTCTGGCATAACCGTTATTGGAGAAAAGCACCGGGAAATCTCCGGCATGGTTCCCATGGGGCTGACCGTCGGGATTCCAGTGTTCCCCCGCCGCTTGGAAGGGGCCCTTCGAGTCGCCCACCCGGCATGTGCCGGACTGGTGCAGATGGAAACCGTGGGGGCCGACTGGATTCTTACCGCCCACAGCCGGATGGTAACTGGGCAGCCCGGTAACCTCCACCCGGACCTCGCAGCCACCGGCCACGTCCCTGAAATACACCACGCCGGCTATATCCGGTGCAAGCGGGCCGCCTCTTATATAGGCCACTGCTGCCCCGCTTTCACTTTTCCTCCCGTACATAAAAATCACCTCCCATAGTCAAAAACACTGAAAAAGCCCTTTTTATCATCC
>JAAYJF010000058.1 GCA_012523075.1 Clostridiales bacterium
CCTTGGTTGCGGCGGGATGGAAGGCCGTTTTGCGGAATGGTATAATAGGGCGGGGAAGGTGAGAAAAATGAGAGAAATTGAGAGCTTGGCTGAATGGATAAAACAATCGGGATTTACTGTTGTCCTCACCGGAGCCGGCATGTCCACCGAAAGCGGACTTCCGGACTTCCGGTCAAAGAGTGGCTGGTGGAAAAATTTCGACCCTACCACCTTAGCAACCGTTGACGCAATGGAAACAAACTATCCACTGTTTCACGAATTCTATTGCATGAGGCTAAAAACCCTGGCGGAATGCAGCCCCCATCGGGGCCACTTTATTCTGGCGGACTGGGAAAGGAAAGGTTTGGTGCAGTCAATAGCGACCCAGAACGTGGACGGTTTTCACAGGGCCGCAGGCAGCAGTAAGGTGTACGAACTGCACGGCTCGCTCAAAAGCATAAGATGCAGCGGTTGCGGCAGGCCGGGTACCGTTGAGGGCTTCCTTGGTAAGACGGACTGTCGGTCCTGCGGCGGAAGACTAAGGCCCGGGGTGGTGCTGTTTGGTGAAATGCTGCCTCAACATGCCTGGAACAGTGCACTGCGGTATATAGAAAAGGCGGACCTTGTCATAGTGATAGGGACTAGCCTTCAGGTGTACCCGGCAAATCAGCTTCCTTCCATTACGGGGGGAAGGACAGCTTATATAAATTACGAGGTGCAGGGCGGCGGAAGCGGGTTTGATATGGTTATCCAGGGCAAAGCAGGGGAGATCCTCGGCGAAATAGACCGGATGATTGGTTAAGGAAGAAGGCGGCGCCAATAACGTCCCGGGGTCTGGCGGGTTGTTTCACAAAAGATAGGATAGAATTTTTCATATTGCAGACACTACTGATGGAGGTGTCTGATAATGAACATAAACCTAACATCAAAGGAAAGAAAACTGCTTGAGGACCAGAAAAGCCATGAGGAGATTTGCGTTCAGAAGTATTCGAACTATGCCAATATGGCATCCGACGCACAGCTTAAGGAGATGTTCCAAAACCACGCGAGTATTGAACAGCAGCATTTGAACACCGTCAATCAGCTCCTTAGCGGCCAGGTGCCGGATATGAACGCCCAGGCCGGCGGCGGTACAAGCCAGCAGCAGAGCTATCTACAGACCCAAGGAAGCTTTAATGCCAATAGGGGTTCGGATAAGGACCTGTGTACCGATATGCTGATGACTGAAAAATATGTGTCGGGGGCGTACGATACCGCCATATTCGAGTTCAAAGACCCGCAGGTGCGGGATGTGCTGAACCACATCCAGAAAGAGGAGCAAAAGCACGGGGAAGCGATTTTTAAATACATGGAGAGCAAGGGGATGTACACCCTCCAATAAAAAAGTGGCCAAAGGCCACTTTTTATTGGAGGGTATTTTTTACAATCAATAACAGTCCAAATTCCGACTGTCATTCCGATAGTTTTTCTTCCATTCTGGATACAAGTATCGTGCCTGCTAAATCGCCTAAACAGTTATTTGTTGTTGTTCCCATATCGAACAATCTGTAGAATGCCGCGATAATTCCGACTATTTCAGTTGGAAGTCCAAATGTTTCGACCATAACCAGTAGCTTTACTATTCCACTTCCAGGAATACCTCCGCCACCGGTGGAAAATACTGCCGAAAGGAGAATGATTCTAAGCATGGTACCTAAGTTAAGCGGCATTCCCACTACCTGACTGATAAAAACAAGAACAACACCGTACAGTATTACGCTTCCATCATAATTCATCTGAGATCCCAAAGGAATGGTAAATCCCGAGATTCTTTCGGGCACATTGAATTTTTCTTTTGCAACCTTAATATTCACCGGGATAGAAGCTACACTGCTACATGTTGAAATCGTGTATATCCACAATTCGGCACTTTCTTTTAGAAACTTGAATGGATTGATACCGGCAGATAACCACAGCACCCCACCGTATATAAAAACGGCGTGAATTAAGCAAGCTAGATAATATGTTCCAGCTAAAGTAGCCATACTAGTAAATATTCCAGCTCCGTACTTGGCAAATGAATCTGCCATTAGGAAGAATATACCTATGGGCGAGGCTATCATTATCATACCTATAAGAGAAAAGACCATTTCACTGAGTGAATTGAAACCGTTAATTATTGTTGTTTTTAAATCTTCATTTTTCATTCTTAGGACGGCGATACCGATTAAAACGGCAATAATTAGTGTCTGCAAAATATTGCCACTTGCAAAGGTTAAAAACATATTGGATGAAAACATACTTGTGAAGAACTCTGCAATAGTAGTACTGCTTGAACCTGAAACCTCCTGCGAAGCCAAACCTGTGAAGTTTGCTATGTTGCCTGGTTTGATTATCAGCGCAACAGCTATTCCAATGGCTGTAGCTATTAGAGTTGTGATTATATAGAATGACATTATCCTGACGCTGATACGACCCAAGGATTTTACGTTTTTTTGTGAAATAATACCGGTAATTATTGTAACGAGTACCATTGGAACAACTATCATTTTAATCATATTAAGCCATATGGTGCCGATAAACCCAAGCTTCATCATAGGATCACCAATTACTAGTCCAAAAACAGCACCCAAAAGCATTGCAAAGAATACCTGTGTAGTTAAACTGATTTTTTTCCCGGCTATTTTCATATGAACCACCTTTCGCATATAATTTGTACCTTGATCGAATAGTAAAAGAAGAATTATAAAGAGGCGTCAATATCTTTGATGACCTTGACGGCGTACGCAGCATCCTTATGACTAACCCCGTTATAAAACACCATACGAACCTGGTTTTCTAATGCTGGACGAATCCATAAACCTTTTTCTTTTGCTTTAGCACAGTACTCCGTGCTGGTTAATCCTGTTTTAGTAATATCCAGCATGACGATATTGGTTTGTACATTTTGCTGTACTTCTGCGTTCTTCAGTTCCCGAAGACTATCAGCTACAAATCTGGCGTTTTCATTATCTTTTTTTAATATTTGGATATTATGTTCGAGAGCGTATATACCCGGTGCGGCTATTACTCCAGCCTGTCTCATATTACCGCCCAAAAGCTTTCTCGTCCTTCTTGCCTTTTTAATAAATTCTTTATTGCCGCAAAGCAGAGAACCTACTGGTGCTCCCAACCCTTTAGAAATACAAAACATAACAGAATCTGTGTATCTGCATAAATCCTTTGCCTTCACATCAAGACTAACTGCAGCGTTAAAAAGTCTCGCACCATCCATATGAACGTGGATACCGAATTCTTTAGCCAAACTGTAAATCTGTTTCAATTCTTTTAAATCAATACAAATACCTCCAGCAAAGTTATGTGTATTCTCAATGCATAAAAGCTTGATATTGTTACGTTGCATTAGGAATTTGAGGTTATCGACATCCGGAGTACTCCTTTTGTTTAGCTTGTAGATAACAGGTATAAGTTGTCCGAATTTTTTATCGAAAACCACTTTTTCACTTCTGTAAATGTGTTGTATTTCGTCAACAAGAACCCTATCGCCCGGATTACAATACGTCAAAACAGCGGTGGTATTGGCCAGAGTCCCTGAAGAAAAAAGTACAGCGGCTTCTTTGCCAGTTATTGATGCTGATAAATCTTCAAGCGCATTTACGGTAGCATCCTCCCCCCTTTCGTTTTCATCTAATCTACCATCGTCACCCAGATCTGCGGTGAGAATAGTTTTGAGCATTTCTTCCGTTGGCATAGTTAGCGTATCACTTCGTAAGTCAATCACCTTGCTCCACCTTTCTGTCAAATAGTGATTAAAGGACGCGTCGCTATAAAGTAAGTGCAAAATATGTGCCAAAACTGGCTTTTGTTCGATAAATCATATTAACTGAGGCTAATCGGTTTGTATACAGTAGATATAGTTCGGGTATTTATCGTCAATTCAAAAAAAGGCACGTTGCATATGTTTCGGATGAAACATATGCAACGTGCCTTGAGACGCCCAGTCATACTATTTATAAATATTATGCTTCTTCATTAGTCGCCAGAGAGAGGATCTGTGTATGCCCAGTATTTCCGCAGCTTTTGTTCTGTTGCCTTTGCAGAGTTCTAAAG
>JAAYJF010000064.1 GCA_012523075.1 Clostridiales bacterium
ATGTATATAATATTGATATAATAGCCACGTAGCCACGGGGACGGTTCCTGTGGATTGTTGACTATCGACAAAATTCGGGTGGTACCTGGTACCTTTTTAGATAGACAGGAGTGCTTAACCATGTTTAGTGGCAGGGCACGAAGTATCGTAATCATTAGCACAATAGCCCTCCTCCTTGCAGGCGCCGCACTTCTTTTCATCGCCTTTATTTCACTTGTTTTTCAACCCTTCTGGATAACCGAAAAAAGCTTCTACCACAGCGACAACGGCGAACAGTTGGTGCAGGAGATTTTCGATGCTCGTAACGCCGTCGTAGGGCAGGTATCGGTGCATTTCCTGTCGGTGGATAACGCCGACTGCATATTCATTGACGTCGGGGATATCGACATAATTATTGACGGCGGTAACGACGAGGACGGCCCGTATATAGTGGAATACCTCAAGGGGCTTGGCACCGACGACATTGAGCTTATGATCGCCACCCACCCGCACCTGGACCACGTGGGCGGCCTTGACGATGTGTTAGAAGCCTTCGAGGTGAAGGCGGTTATTGACAGCGGTATTTCGTCAAGCTTTGGAATATACCAGGATTATATGCGGGCGGTGGAAAGGGAAGGTTGTCTTTTCCTGGAGGATGACGACATGAAATTTGACCTGGCGCCGGGGATTACTTTCAGGATAATCGAAACCGGAGACAATTATCCAAACATAAACGACAACTCGGTGGTGTCCCAGCTTACCTTTGGCGATGTTAGCTTCCTCTTCACCGGGGATATGTGCAGGAATGCGGAGGTACGCAGCCTTAACAAATTTTCAGAAGTGGACGTTCTCAAGGTGGCCCATCACGGCAGCCGCAGTTCGTCCTGCCCAGCCTTCCTGGACAGGGTAAACCCCAAGGTGGCGGTTATGACCTGCGGCCCCTGCGAAAGGTGCGGCCAAAACCACGGCCAGAACGTAGATACGATAGCGGAGCTTGAAAGGCGGGGCATAGCCCTTTACTGCACCGACCGCTCGGGGAATATAATAATTACCACCGACGGCAGCGATTATTGGATTGAAACTTCACCGCGGCCTTAGACACAGAGACAGACAGGGGGATGGTTCGAGGTCACTGTCGTTATTTCAATTCATATCTTGAAGGAAATGTTCTATGTGGCGGATTACTTCTCCAGCAACCGGACTGTGCAGCATCAGGTGCCCGGCGTTTTTGTAGAATTTTACGTGCTTTATCTCGGAGCTTACGCTGTCGAATATGTACCGGGCGCTGTCTGCCCTTGTGGTATCGTCATCCAGGCCCTGAGTTACCAGCACCGGGCATTTTATGTCGCTTACCAGGGGCCTTGTCCGGCCAAGAAGTATGCGGAAATTAAGAAGTGCCCTAAGGGGGAACTTCATCGTCGCCCTAAGGTAACGCTTTATCGGTGCAAGGCCGCGGCCGGTAAGACCCCTGCCAATGTTGCAAAGGATTTCGCGAAGGTCCCAGTAATGGATAGGCGTGTTTATGGTAACGATGCCCGCCACCTGGTGCTGTAGCGCAAGGTTAATGGCTATTAGGCCTCCCATGGAAAACCCGATTATGTAAACCGTGTGGCAGCGGGACATAAGTTGCAGAAGGCCCCGCTCCGCCGACAGTATCCAGTCTGCGTGGTCCGCTTTTTTCAAGTCGCCGCGCCTTCCTGTGTGGCCCGCCAGGGCCGGACAGGCTACTTTATAGCCCCTTGATTTCAGGCGGCTCGCCAGCGGGCTTATCTCGTCATAGTTTCCGCCGAAACCGTGAATTATTAGACATCCTGTGCCGTGTTTGTCGGTTGTGCCAACTTGGCTAATTGTGCCGTGTTTATCGTCCAAGCCGTAACCCCTTCCTCAATTATGCCCCTTGTCACACCACAAACACCGGGGCAGTGCCCTCCTCCTTAGTCTTCGATAATATGTGCTGCCAATGCCTTTCTGACGCTGGCCGCATAGTCATCGGCAGCACCCCAGTCAAAATTTATGAAAACCCCCTGGGAGCTACCCGTTGCGATGGTCCTGACCTCGGAATAACCCTTTAGGTTATCGGCCAGCACCACCAGCGCTGCCCTATTACCGGCACGGAAGTAGTATTTCTGGAACACCAGCGTACCGATGGCTTTGCCCTCCCCGAGGTCATACAGCTCCTCGTGAATCAGCTCCGACCCCGCACCGGTTTGGTACTTTTTCACTTGCTCCAGTGCCTCCGCCGGAGTTATATTTACTTTAAACGCAATCTTGCTCAAGGTCATCGCCCCCTTTAGTTGTTGGTGCAGTCAATTCGTTTTGTTGTCCAATGGGACTTCCCGGCACGCCGCAGACGCCGGATAATGCCCTGACCTCTATTATTATACCTTAAAAGGGCGTAGGAGATGAATGGAAAATACTCTGCTCAGCCGATTGATTTGGAACAAGGCACCACCACCGCAGACATGGTGCCTGTCCCCCTGTTTGATAGGCTAAAAACCGACAATATTCGGGGCGTACCCGGTACCGGAGGTGTATTAATATATAAGATAAGGGAGGCGATACAATGTTGATGACTGGAGATGATATACGCAAGGCAAGGGATTCTAATGAATTAGTGATTAAAAATTTTGATGAACGCTGCATTCAACCTGCAAGCTATGATATGAGACTTGGCGAAGAAGCTATTACCAGTAGTAGACGCCAAAAGTTGAACCCAGCAGAAAAAGGCTTATTGACAATCTCTCCGGGTGACTTTGCTTTAGTCACAACTCATGAATCAATTAAATTGCCAACCACAATAGCAGGGCATATAGGCTTACATTCTTTATATGCAAAGAAGGGACTTGTATTACTTTAGGGCCCACAAATAGATCCTGGATTTAATGGTGTCTTAGTAATTGGCTTGTCGAATTTGAGCCCGAGAGACATGGTAATTCATTATAAAATGCCGTTTTGTACCATTGAATTTTTCCGTTTGGAAACTGCTGCAACGATGTCTTATTGTGGGGAATATCAAGATCAGTCAGGCATCTCCGCCAATGATTTGCAAAATTTAGTAGAAGCGCAGGGAATGACATTCGGGCAGATTATCACGTCTCTTCAGGAGCTTAGCCAAAACGTGAAATCCCTTTCAGATTCAGTTTTATTCCTTAAATTGAGTTTCCCTGCTATGTTAGCTTTTGCGATGGCTGTAATCGCAGTACTTATTGCTTTCGTGAAATAGTCTTAATTTTTATAGCATTTAGCCGCCTAATAAGGCGGTGTTTTTATTGCCTAAGGACTATGTTGTATGGCGTTCTACATGGGTTTAGTCAACGGCGTGTCCAATTCATCCTTCCCCCAATACCCCTTATTTCCTACATAATTATTCATTCTAATACCGCCATGCCTATGTTATAATGGTAACAAACATCAATGGAGGGTTGCTTGAGATGGGGCAATGGATATACTTATTAATCGCAGCAGTCATAGCTATAGCCGTAATAGTTCTGACCGGAAACTTAAAGAAACAGGTTGACGAAAACCTAAACATAATCGACGAGATGGAGCACAAGTATAAAAATAAGACCCTGAAGTAGGGGTCTTATTTTTATGAAGTCCAAACTCGGGGCGTACCTGGTACCGTTACCTTTGTACCCGGCCGGAGGCGTCACCGCCCTTTAGCTTTTCCACGTCGGCCACGCTTACCCTGTTGAAATCGCCTATTATCGAGTGCTTGAGGCAGCTTGCCGCCACGGCGAACTCCAGGGCTTCCTGTTTACTCTCGTAATTGTTTAGGCCGTATATAAGGCCCGCCGCGAAGGAATCTCCGCCGCCTACGCGGTCTATAATATCCCTTATCTCGTATTTCCTGCTTAGGTAGAATTTCTCGCGGTCGTTGAGGCAGGCAGCCCAACCGTTTATGTCCGCGCTCTTGCTCTCGCGAAGCGTTATGGCGATTAGTTTCATGTTGGGATAGGCCTTAAGCACCGCATCGGATATCGCCTCGTACTTGGCGGTATCCAGCTTGCCGCTTTCCACGTCTACCGCCGCCGTTATGCCCAGCGACTTCTGGCAGTCCTCCTCGTTGCCCACCGCCACGTCCACGTATTTTGCCAGCTCGCCCATTACCTCCGGTGCCTTCTTACCGTAGTTCCACAGTTTTTTGCGGAAGTTTAGGTCGCAAGACACCGTTATGCCCTTCTCCTTGGCCGCCTTAACCGACTGCAGCGACAGCTCCATGGCGGTCTCGGACAGGGCCGGCGTTATGCCGGTTATGTGGAACCAGTCCACGCCGTCAAATACCTTGTCCCAGTCAATGCTGCCGGGCTTTGCCAGGGCTATGGCCGAATAGCTCCTGTCGTACACAACCTTGCTGGGCAATTGGTTGGCACCGCCCTCCAGGAAGTATATTCCCATGCGGCCCTCGCCACGCCGAATTTTGCCAGTACCCACGCCAAACCGGCGCAGCTCCTGCACGCAGGCATCGGCTATGGGGTTGTCGGGCAGCACCGTCATGAACTCCGCGTCCATGCCGTAATTGGCCAGCGACACCGCCACGTTGGCCTCGCCACCGCCGAAGGTTGCCTCCAGCATCGGGCTCTGGAAAAACCGCTCGTGGCCCGGTGCCTTAAGCCTAAGCATTATTTCGCCAAAGGTTAATATTCTCATCGCAAACACACTCCTTATTTCTGTAAAAGCCCCTTATTTCTGTAGTAGATGCACCGCAAAGCCGCCAAACTCGTTCTTTAGGTAGACGGCAATCATCCTGTCACCCGTGTACTTGGCCGTTTCCATGTCCGCCTCAAAGCCCCTAAGCCCCAGGTAATATATTGCCCGGGAAATATTGTTTGTCCGTACCGCCAGGTGGCCGCACGCTCCCGGCGACTTGGACTTGGTAATCTCTATGCCGGGCCCCGCAAAGTTGGAGCTGTTGCCCTGCTTAACGGGGAACCCGAAGGCCCTGTTAAAGGTTTCCGCAACCAAGAGCGCATCCTCGCCCGATTGCTGGCTTACGCCCACGTGGGCCAGTTCAAAGCCCAGCAGTAGGTCCACCGCTTTCCTTGCGTTTTCGGTTATCGCCTCGAAGTTATGGGCCGCAATGTCCTCCGTCTTGCACAGCCAGCCGCCGCCTATGGCATGGATAAAGGGTTTGTCGGCGTACTCCGCCAGGTTGTCGTTGTTAATACCGCCGGTGGGTATAAACTTTACGCCCGCGGATTTGTAGGGCCCGTACAGTGCCTTGCAGCCCTTGACACCGCCGTAGACCGAGGCGGGGAAGAACTTAAGGGTCTTAAGCCCGTAGGACAGTGCCCTTTCTATCTCTGTGGGCGTAACACTGCCCGGCGTTACCGTGACGCCGTTTTCCACGCACCATTCCACAATAACCGGGTTAAACCCCGGTGCCACTATAAATTGTGCGCCCGCTTCGACGGCCTCCTTGCACTTTTCCAGCGTTAGTATGGTCCCGGCACCCACCAGCATGTCCGGCAGCCCTTCCCGGACGTTTTTTATGGCCTGGATGCCCGCATCCAAAAGGGCCTTACCGGCGGGCACCGCATCGTCGGCGTTCTCTATTGCGATAACGGGTACAAGTCCAATGTTTCCAATCCTCTCCAGAGTATCCATTATATCCCCTCCTTATGCCCTATGCC
>JAAYJF010000016.1 GCA_012523075.1 Clostridiales bacterium
TCGGATTTTTCAGGCTGCGCTTCTTTGGAATGCCAGGGCAGGCTCCTTCCGACTTTGCCCTCTTAAATGACAGAGGTTGTATATAGATTTATATTAACATAAGTTATCACTTTAAAGGCTATATACCCCGAAATTTCATAATTTCATCACAAATTGAGGGTTCCGGGTATATAAGCCGCTGAGGTTTTAAAACGCGGTTCTTTATCTCTTTTTTTCAAAAAGGGACAAAGAACCGTCCCCTGTCCCTAAAATTGTTATTGACATATGCCCATAACGGGGTATAATATAATTGTAATTAACATATGCCAATAATGAAAGGAGGCTGTCAAAATGCCGAGAAGAAACGGAACCGGTCCGATGGGCTTTGGACCACTGACGGGAAGAGGCCTGGGATTTTGTAACGCGGCAAATGTATCAGGGCTTGGCCTGGGACTGGGTCTAGGCCTTGGGCTGGGACGCGGACGGGGCTTCGGAAGAAGGATGGCTTGTTACTTTGCCGGGTACCCCGGTGGATATCCTGCCACTTATCCTGTCGATGCAAAAACGCAGAAGGAACTGCTTGAACAGCAAAAAGCGATTCTTGAAGACAGGCTTGATATGATAAGCAAGCAGTTGGACGGCCTTTCGGACAACGATTAGTATAAGGGGGTCAAATCCCCCTTATACTAATCAATGAGCGCTTGCGCGAATTGTTCGCCGAAACGCGGGCGCTAAAGCGCCTACCGATTGCGTTTTGTGTGCATCGCGCCGCGAGCATGTTATCAAATGCCCCTTCAGTGGGGGATTGAGCCCGCTACTGAAGCAAAAATCGGTTTGTCTCCCGCCTGTAGAGGCAGGAGTCTTTAGGGCATTTGATAATGCCGATGGGGGAGGTGTATATAAATTGCCCAGGCCCAGAAAACGGAGGAAGGTTTGCAGCTTGCCTCGAATCAGCCTTTTCGGACCGCTCAATTCACCATTCCGTGAAACTGAACCGATAATAATGACGGTGGACGAATACGAGACCATCCGTCTTATTGACCGGGAAGGAATGACTCAGGAGGAATGTGCCGAAAGAATGAACGTGGCCCGAACAACCGTACAGCGCATCTATAACGATGCTAGAAAGAAGCTTTCCGAAGCCCTGGTGCATGGAAAGCTCCTTAGAATTGAAGGCGGTGATTACAAGCTGTGCGACCAGAATCCGCAGGTGTATGGATGTATAAGATGCCATAGGCACAGGCACGGTAGAAATTTTTAAAACTTATACAACAAAAGGAGAATAATCATGAGTGAAAATTGTAATCAGAACTGCAGCGCTTGCGGCGAAGAATGCAGTGACAGAAAAGAACAGCAGACGGATTTTTCTGCAAAACCCCACGAACAGAGCAACGTAAAAAAGGTAATTGGCGTTATAAGCGGTAAGGGCGGTGTGGGCAAATCCCTTGTGGCATCCCTACTGGCGGTGCTTATGAACCGCAGGGGCCACAGCACCGCAGTCTTTGACGCGGATATAACCGGGCCCTCCATTCCCAAGGCCTTTGGCATAAAGGATAAGGCAAGGTCCAACGAACAGGGCCTTTTGCCCATAAAAAGCGAAAAGGGTATTAGTATAATGTCCATTAACCTGCTGCTTAAGGACGATACCGACCCTGTTATCTGGAGGGGACCCCTTATTGCGGGTACCGTAAAACAGTTCTGGACCGACGTTGTCTGGGGCGATGTGGATTTTATGTTTATAGACATGCCGCCAGGAACCGGTGATGTGGCGCTTACGGTGTTCCAGTCGCTGCCGGTTGACGGAATAATAATAGTTACTTCGCCCCAGGAGCTTGTATCCATGATAGTATCCAAGGCGGTCAATATGGCAAGAAAGATGAATATTCCCATAATCGGAATAATTGAGAACATGTCCTACCTAAAATGCCCCGACTGCGGCAAAGAGATTAAGGTGTTCGGTGAAAGCCATATAGACCAGATTGCGGACAAATACGGGGTTCCGGTGCTTGGAAAGCTTCCCATCCATCCGGACATTGCCTCCGCCTGTGACAAGGGCCTTATCGAAAACATTGAAGGCAAGTGGCTTGGCAAAACCGCGGAGATACTGGAAAAATAACATACCCCCAATAAAAGGCGGCCGGATAAAATCGGCCGCCTTTGGTTATTATCCCCTGTTTGCAGTGTAGATTTGTATCGCATCCCGGAAAAACTCTGTTATACCCGGTTGCCCCTGGTCGTAGTAAGCCCCAAACCTCTCGTCGCCCACATACATCTGTGCCAGCCCGGCATGGGCTTCGCTGTCGTAGCTGTCCCAGCACATGGGTAATATTTGTCTGTTGGAGGATTAAGTACCGGTGTGTAGAATGTTATAGGGAAGAATACCAGTCGTCCGCAAAACTGCAGCCGGACCTAAATCGTATTAAGGAGATGTAGCCGTTGATACACAACAATTTGCCCGTAGGACTACCAAAACCCCAACCCGATGTATGGAAGGAAGCAGTAAAGGACTGCCTGCCCATTACCACCGGTATAATCCCCTTCGGGCTTACCTGTGGAATAATGGGCCGGAGCGCAGGCTTTTCAACCTTTGAAATAACATTTATGTCCATGATTGTCTTTGCCGGGGCTTCACAGTTTATGGCCATTGCGATGATTGGCTCGGGTATAACCAGCTGGTGGACGGTGGTATTTACCACCTTTATGGTGAACCTAAGGCACCTGCTCATGGGCGCGTACCTTTCGCCCTACCTGCTGAAGCTTTCCAGACCCCTTCAGTACCTGCTTGCCTTCGGAATAGTGGACGAAAGCTATGCTTTGACGGTAAGTAGAATAGAAAGAAAGGGCTATGACCCATACTATCAGCTGGGTATATTCATAGTCCTTTATATAGTATGGAACCTTTCCACCTTCCTGGGGGCGTACTTTTACAATGTCATACCCAACCCGCTGGAATGGGGTATCGATTTCGCACTGCCGGCAACCTTCCTGGTGCTTCTTATTCCCCGCCTGGGGAACAGGACCTCAGTAATCGTTTGCCTGGTCTCAGCGCTGTGTGCGGTGTTGGGGGCTTTGTACCTTCCCGGCAAGTGGTATATAATACTGGCTGCAACTGCCGCAGCCATAGCCGGAGGTCTAATGGAAGGGGGCACCAAGCATGAATCTTAAACTGATTTCAATTGTACTGGGCATGGCTGTCGCCACCTATATTACCCGCATAGGTTCCCAAGTCCTATTCGCCAGTGCAGGGATGCCGGAATGGATGGAGAGGTGGTTAAAGCACGTGCCGACGGCGTTTCTTACAGCCCTTATAGTACCGGCACTTTTGCTACCCGACGGACACCTCGACTTATCCCTTGGCAACAGCTATCTTTTGGCCGGGGTTGTGGCGGCCTTTACCGCCTATAAGACAAGGAATGTGCTGACGACAATTCTTGTTGGGATGGCGGTGATAATTATATTAAACAGATTTTTGCCTTTCTAAAAGCCTAAGTAAAACATATAGAAAGAAAGAAGCAGGATGGCGCCGCCCATGGCTATCTTGAATACCTGGCCCAGCCTGCCCAGCCGCGGGGAAGAAGCAAGCCCGTTTGCAAGGCCTACCGACGTGCCCGCCATAAGCAGCAGCACACTGTGCCCTATCGAGTAGAGCAGCAGAAGCAGCACGCCCCACAGAAGGCTTCCCCTTTGCGCAACTATTGCCAGTAGTACAACCAGCACCGGTGTCGCACAGGGGGATGCAAAGAACCCGCCCAGCATCCCCAGAGCAGCTGCTCCTATATAGCCCTGGCGGGGGCTTTTGCCCATCACCTTCGGCTGCGGTATTATGTTTATCATGTCCCACATCTGAAGTGCCATTAGTGCCATAAGAGTCCCCAGCAGTATATACCACCACTGCCCCGTACCCCGCAGCAATTTGCCAAACAGCGACGCCAGCGTCCCCAGCACCGTGAAAGTTATCGCCATGCCACCGCAAAATGCCAAAGAATATCTGAAAGCCCGCTTTGTGTCCCCGCCGGCATAACCGCCCACATACCCTATTACGAGGGGTATGCTTGACAGTGAGCAGGGAGTAAAGGCGGTAAGTAACCCCGCGGCAAGCGCCAACAAAGGGGTAATCCATAGACTATCGGTAATAAGTTCTGCTAAAATACTCAGCCACCTGTCAATCATTCCACACCAATCTCCTCGAGTATCCTTACTATTTCCTCCTCCGGCAAAAATCCCTCGTGGTAGACATAGGGCTGGCCCTTGCTATCAAAGAAAAACTGTGTCGGAACAACCCTTATTCCGAACTCCCCGGCGGCCTGAAGATTCTTCTGAACGTCTACAAATTTTATGACCGCCCTGCCCCGGTAGTCTTTGTTAACCTTTTCAAGGATAGGCTCCATCTCACGGCACGGGGCACAGTAGTCCGCCCCAAAATCAATCATAACCGGCAGGCCGTAGGATAAAATCTGCTCCAGGTCAAAGTCTTCGGTAGCATCCAACGCAAACTCCGAAAGCTCCTCCTCCCCGGTAGCGCTGCCGAGCGGCAGGTTTTTATAGGCCCATATCCCGAATATTACTGCCACCACAAGGATGGGAACTATTATTTTTGCTATTGGTCTCCTTGGTTTTTCAAAGCCTTGCTCATCCTTTGTGCGGTAACCTGTATCTCCCCCGGCATTGCTACCTTGGTTTTCCGCTTTCTGGTTTATACTATCCTCATTCACTGTTATAGCCCCCTTTGTTGTCTACTAACACCTTTGATTTACAGCCACCTTCGATTTAACAGCTACTAATATATACAGCACACTAATAGTATTACATTCCTTACCTGTCATCCCGAAGAAGCGAAGCCCTAAGAATTCAACTCTGCCGCTTAAAAGGGCGTTCTTATCTGTCATTCTGAGGACGAAGTCCGAAGAATCCGGCTTTGCCGCTTAAGAACGTAGTGAAGAATCCGACTTTGTCGTTCTGAAGGCGAAGCCTGAAGAATCTTATTGCAATCAGGCATAGAATCCTTCGTTTCACTCAGGATGACAGTCGTTATGCAGGGTCCTTTGCTATCGCAAGATCCTTCGCTAGCGCTCGGCATGACAACCGCTTAGCTCAGCATGACACACTAGATGTATAAAGTTCTAAATACGTTATATATAGATTTATACCCACCAACCATTTATTAAACACCAGGGACCACAAATACAGACCTTTATCTTTATTGCGTCGCGGGTATTTTTTCATTATACCATTGTCAATGATACCTTTGCACCGGTGATTCATGGTATAAAAAACCGGCACCCCCTAACCGTGCCGGTTTTTTCCATGTATGTTTGATATGGCTAAAACGTTCTATTCTTTAGAGAAATCATCAAAGTAACCCTGCACAAGGACTATAGGTGTCCCCTTATCGCCGCTGCCGCTGGTTAAATCGCACAGGCTACCCAAAAGGTCGGGCAGCTGTCTAGGTGTTGTTCCTATGGCCTCGTCACTACCCAACGGGTCTTTGCCTTTTTGCTTTATCCTTTCCTTGATCGCTTCCTCCTTTTCTCTGCCCCTTAACCCCTCAAGGTCGTTATCGGCTATGAACTTTATTTTTATTTCATTGGGGGTGCCCCTAAGCCCGTCGGTGTATCCCGGGGATACCACCGGGTCGGCAAGCTCCCATATTCCACATTGGGGATCCTTGAAGGCTCCATCGCCGTATATCAACACCTCAACATGCTTTCCGGTCCTCTCCAGCATGGCCTGCTGAATCTTATTCACCACCGTTTTGCCGTCCCGCGGGAACAGTTTAACGCTGGTCTCGGTGGCCTTATTTGAGCCCAGCAACCCGAATTCAGGATTGTAACCGCTTCCGTTTACCGGTTTTGTCAGCAAATCGTCAAGCCCGTACACCTTTTCCGCCCCCGCCGCCTTTAGTATCCTCTTGGTCCTATGCCTTGCATGGACATCGGCGGTAAGTATTTCTCCTGTATAGCTCAGGGCTACCGTGGGATTGTTGGCCAGTATTATCTCAATGTTTCCGTTCTGGGCTAATCCTTTATAGTGTCTGACATAGTCAATACCAGTAAAGGGATGGGGTACGTTGTCCCCGAAAAGTTGCCTGTATTTTTCCTCGGTAAGCACATCAATATAGGGGTTTATACCGGTCTCGCTCATCCTTTCTATTTCCATAAGCGGATTTCCCATTTCATCGGAGGGATATTTCAAGAACAGGTGAACCTTTTTAACACTCATGGCTACCGCCTTGAGTATCATGGAAAACCTGTTTCTGCTTAGTATCGGAAAAAGAACCGCTATTTCCCCTGTATATTTTTCCTTTACAGCGGAGGCTATATCCTCCAGCGATACATAGTTGCCCTGGGCCCTGGCCACAAAGGATTCGGTTATGCCAATCACGTCTCTGTCCATTAAGTCGAACTTCTCGGAAGCCATGGAGGCGGTTACCGAATGAACCACTATCTCAACCAGGTCATCCCCTTCATTTATAATAGGAGCCCTGATACCCCTGACAGTCGTACCTACAGTTCTTGTCATATTTTAACCTCCCTCTGAAGAAAACCCCTGTTCTTTGACAATTTTAGCTCAATACTTCACCAGTAAATAGTATACCAATAATTATCACATTTTCATAATAATAATTTGCCCCTGTTGGCGCAACTTAACCCCCTACCTTGCGCATCGGTGCGAACAGACCCCTTCGGCTACCCTTTAAAGCTGTTCCGGAGTGCAAAGTCAGGAACCCAGAATATGAATAAATAGCATTTGACAAAAACATAATATGTATATAATATATAATTGGCAAATGCCATTTATCTAGGGAGGTGTTAGATTAAACGATAGACGTATTAATGAAAAGATAATACATTCAGTGAATGAAAAACAAGAAAAATGGAGGGATATTTCATGAAAATAGCAGTTTCTTCGATGGGAAAGGATTTAAGCAGTATGCTGGATGTAAGGTTTGGAAGGTGCAATTGCTTTGTAATCTATGATACAAAAGGCGAACCGGTAAAGGCAATTGGGAATAAGGGCCAAATGTCAGGTGGAGGGGCAGGAATTGCAGCAGCCCAGCAAATCATTGATGAAGATGTGGATGTAGTCATTACCGGGAATATGGGACCCAATGCCTTTAACCTTTTTAAAAACTCGGATATTAAGGTGTACCGATGTGGAAGTATCAAGGTTGAAACGGCGGTGCAACTGTTCAAAGAAGGTAAGTTGGATGAGTTAACCGAAGCGGGTCCTGCCCATGCAGGGATGGGCACGGGAGCAGGCGGAGGATTCAGAGGGGGAAGATAAATTGAACATAGCCATATTAAGCGGAAAGTGAGGTACGGGAAAAACCACAATAGCCACCAACATTCCCGTTATTACAGGTGCTAATTACATTGATTGTGATGTGGAAGAGCCCAATGGGTTTATATTCTTAAAACCCTCTCAAATAAAAAGCGAAGAGGTTAAGGTGGATTACCCAGTTGTGGATAGCAGCAGGTGTACCTTATGCGGGGATTGTGCAAAGGTATGCCAGTTTAATGCATTAGTGAAGACAAGGAAAGATGTCATACTCTTTGAGAAACTCTGCCATGGCTGCCGTGCCTGCGGGATAGTATGTAAACATGGGGCTTTGACTTTTGGGAAAAGGATAATAGGTACAATTGAAGAAGGGCAATTTGGTGACTTTATTTGCAAAAGGGGCGTTTTGAATGTAGGAGAACCTATGGCGGTACCTGTTATTAAAGAATTGTTGAAAAACCTTCCTAAGGGAATAAACCTTATTGATTGTGCCCCGGGGACATCCTGCAATGTAGTGAGTTCCCTTCAATATGCAGATGGTGCAATACTGGTAACAGAACCTTCTTCCTTTGGGCTTCATGATTTAAAAATGGCAGTGCAGCTTATAAGGAATTTTAATCTTCCCTTTGGTGTCATTATCAATAAATATAAAACCGGGAATGACAGAATCCAGAGATACTGTAGCGAAGAAAATATAAAGATATTAGGTATTATACCTTACCGTAGAGAAGCGGCAGAGGTATATTCCTCAGGGAAAATGATTGTGGAACTACCCGAATATAAAGAAATATTTGAGAAGATTGCAGAGGAATTGAAGGAGGTGTTCCATTGGAACTAACAGTAATAAGCGGAAAAGGAGGCACGGGTAAAACCACAATAGCCTTAGCCCTAGCTGAATTAGCAGAAGATTCTATAAAAGCAGACTGCGATGTGGATTCGCCCAATCTGCATCTTTTTTACAAGGGAAAAGATGTGAAGAAGGAATGCTTTTATGGAGAAAAGAAAGCAGTTGCTGAAAAAAGCCTTTGCATAGGCTGCGGCCAATGTGAAAAGGTGTGCCAATTTGACGCAATCAGAAACGGTGTAGTGAACTCCTTTAAATGTGAGGGCTGTGGTGCCTGCACATTGGTTTGCCCTCAAAAATCCATCAGTTTAAAAGACGAAAAAACCGCTGATGTTTATATAACTCAAACTAACAAAGGAATTATTTCAAGGGCCCAGATGGAGGTAGGCAGCGAGGGGTCGGGAAAACTTATAACTATGCTTCGCAGTAATGCCAGGAAATTTGCGGCTAAGGACACTCTTATCATTATTGACGGTTCCCCGGGAATAGGTTGTCCTGTAATATCTTCAGTTACAGGAAGTGATGCGGTATTGATTGTTACAGAGCCTACCCAGTCGGGCCTGGAGGATTTTAAGAGAGTGATGGAGTTATGCAGGCATTTTGGGGTTCTTACTCTCGCCTGTATCAATAAGTATGATATTAATGAAAAGAAAGCAGAGGAAATTGAAGGTTTTTGCAGAGAAAACGATGTATACGTAATAGGAAAAATACCCTATGATGATACGGTTTTGAAGTCAATTAACGAACTGGTGCCTATTGTTCATTATAGGGACAGTAAGGCAAATCAGGCCATAAGACAGATGTGGGAAAATATCCGTGAACACATATATTGCTTAAATCAATAAACTCTAAGGAGGCCCATGTTAATGAAAATAATAGCGGTTGCAAGCGAAGGCAAGCATGTTAGCGGACACTTTGGACATTGTGAAGCATTTGCAGTGTATGAGGTTGAAGGGGATGAGGTAGTAAAGAAGGATTTTATACAAAATCCGGGCCATAGACCGGGATTTCTGCCTGAATTTCTAAGGGAATTAGGCGTTAATGTTATAGTCTCTGGCGGTATGGGAGAAACAGCCCAGCGGTTGTTTGCCCAAAACAGTATAAATGTGATTGTGGGAGCAGAAGGTTATTGTGATGATGTCATCCAGCAATATTTAGATGGAGAGTTGAAATCCACAGGAAGCATATGCAGGGAACATCAGCACAAAGACCTCTGTCATGAATAAAAGATAGGAGTGTCCTTATGGACGAGGTGATGAGTAATGCTCTGACAAAGGATAAGTTTTCTTTTGTAAAAAAGTTGATAGAGAAAAACGGATTTAGATTTACAAGACAAAGAAAACTGATACTGGAACAGTTTTTACTGAATGAAAGGCATTTGAATGTGGAAGAAATATATCAAAGGCTGAAGGGAGCCAATATTGGTCTTGCTACAGTATATAGGAATGTAAAGATATTTAGTAGTATTGGCATAGTAAAAGAAATTGTCGTGGATGGAGTAAGTTATTATGAGTTGAAAATTTACAGCAAAAAGCCCCTGCATATTCATTTCCAGTGTGTTGAATGTAATGATATAATAGACATTGATGAAAGAGGAATTGCTTTAGAATATTTAAAGTTGAATAGGACCATAGAAGATAAAAATGATTTGGAAATCTATGATGTAGATATAATGTTCATTGGACTATGTATAAGATGCAGGGGGGTAAATAAATGGCAAGACCGATAAAATGCAGAAAAGTTGAGTTTTTTCCGGAGAATACTTATTTCATACCGTTAGGCAAAAAAAAGTGTGATGTAGAAGAAATTACTCTCAAGTTAGAAGAACTTGAAGCCATGAGGTTAAAAGACATTGAAGGGCTTAATCAGGAAGAATGTGCTGAAAGGATGCATGTTTCAAGACAGACTTTTCAAAACGTCATAGACAGTGCAAGAAAGAAGGTAGCCATAGCCCTTACGCAAGGCAATGCTATACACATAAGCGGAGGGCACTATACTTCAGGTTTATGCAAATTTAAGTGCGTAAACTGTGGCAAAGTTTATAGCATGAATTATGAACAGGATAGATATACCTGTCCTTCCTGCGGTGCAAATGAAATAGTTTGTGAGAAAAAGAATAGATTCTGTCATAGATGGCGCGGGAAATAGGTTAAATTGCGTTTGATATATAGAAAAGGGCCCGGAGTCGTCCTGCTATCCCCCGGGCCCTTGTACGTCTGCTAAAAACCCTCGGAAATACGTTTTCTGTATTGGTCAACCTCGTCGGTCAAGGCAAAACTGTTTTCTTCCAGCACCTCAAGATAGCCTTTTAACAAATCTTTATAGTCGCCTTCTTCTCCGCCTTCAGCTGCCTGTGTATAGGCGTCTTTGGCATCCCCGTCCATGGCCTTGGTGTTATAGTCGAACAGAGGGGTATTGTTAAGCCCGAAAAGTGTGAAGGTCACGTATTTCTTGTACAGTTCCTTTACCTCTTCTGCTTTTTCCGAGGCCGGATGGTCCTGCAGGAATTTGTCTTGCCGCAGGGCCCTTTCTACCACCTGGTCCCAACCGATAACAAGGGCCGCATCCTTGGCGGGCACTTCGCCGGATTCTGTCGCCATTATATCTATATATTCCTTCATGTCATCGGATATATAGTCGCTGTATTTGCCATAAAAGCTGTAGTCAATTATCGGAAAATACATTCCTTCCGCCGTTTCCACCCTGTATCCGGTGTCCCTGACCTCTATTAGCAGTGCCCTCAAGGCCTCATGCTCCACCTGGTCTACGCCTTCCATGTCTATATCGGTACCGGGCTTATATATATCGTAAAGGGTGCTTTGGATTTCCTCATCACTATAAAACCTCTCTTCCAGGGCAGCAAGGTTATCCCTTTGCATCCCCTCCAGCCGGTCCACCATAACCGAGGCATTTTTCCCGGACACTTGGGCTATATTATCATTAATAAATTCAACAACCGCTTCCAGCTTGGCACCGTCACCGGTAAGCCGGTCAAACTCCCCCATTATTTCCCTCTGCTCGTTTTCCGGTGCCCTATCCCCCACGTCCTCACCGCTGCCCGGCACCTTTGACGTACACCCTACCTGCAAGGCCAGTGCAATAACCAGAACCATTCCTATAATAACCCGTCGCTTGTTCATTTTTTCGTCCTCCTTGTTCGTCATTCCGATTTTGGTATATATGCTGACGTATTTGGGTTACATGTATTAGACCGTACCACGGTATTAAAAGTTCCTTTTTTAATTGGCCGGGTCGTATCCCACCACCGTCCATATACCGGTGGAGTCCTGCCTTACCAGGCGCTTCAGAAACACTTTTTCTATGGGAGTATTGTCATCGGTCACCTTTACCACTGCTTCAGCACCGTTGTTTTCAATAACTTCCAGCTCTTCATATTCAATTGGATATTCGCCTACAATGCCCTCCGGCGATATTTCAAGGCTAACAAATACCTGGGCAACATAGACGGGGTCAAGTCTCCAGGGAGAATGCCCTGCATCCACGCTTTTCTGCTCATTCTCTTCCATTTCCAGGTCAACCGGCACCTCTATCGCTGACCTGGCAAAAGACTGTTGGCCAGTAGAGGGCATCTCCAGGGCACCTCCTACCAGGCCTTCCGCAAAGTCGGCCATCTGTTCCAACGGAGCATCCCCTATCACAGCGTACTCGTACCCATCCTGCCGCCAGCGTATGGAACTTATACCGGCAATACCGGCATACTGCCCCCCACTTCTTAGTATCCCGTGCTCCTCACCGACCGGTGACTGGACCTCGGCGGGGCTGCCATTCACCTGCGCAAATATTGAAGTTGAAGCCCGCTTAAACTCCCCATCGGCTTTGCCCTGGACCACCACAACCTTTGCTTTCCTATCCCCAGCGATGTAATACAGCTTCACAAGGCCGGTATCGGGTACTATGGCTACCCCCTCCGGGTCAAAGCCCGCCGGTACTTCCCCGGGCACCTTTGGTGCAAACCCAAGGGCCTCGGCGGCTTCTGTCATGCTGTTTACAAACTGTTCCGGATTCTTATCAATCTCACTGTAACCATCGGGCACTTCCAGCACAAGAAGTTCACCGGGTATCACATCGCCAAAGTTAATACTTGTATAGGTCACGGTGGACTGCAGCGCATTTTGCATCGCACTTTGTTTTTGTAGCGGCAATCTTGTCTCTTTGTCCACCCATATCCTGTAGGGTGCTCCACCCTTGGGGGTTACCTCCAAAACATCCGTTTTTCTTCCGGCAATGGTATCCTCTCCCACTACACTGGTTGACAGCGCGTTCTTCGCCTGCTCTATTTCATTGCCCAGTTCAAATATGAAGCGATAGGCGTCGGGAAATGCCGGGAACACGTTTACTTCTCTACGGTCTGGCCTTACCTGCCATTTGCTCCCGCCGTTATTTACGGTAATTATATCCTTCTGCCAGCCCTCCAGCCCCCTTATATAATAACGGCCTTCTTTGTCCGCCCATACCTCCAACTTGGTCCGCAGGTTTTGCTGTCCCTGGGCGTTGCTGGTCACAATCTCAAGGATACCGTGGTAGGCTTTTATCCCCCGGAAGGCTTCTTCCATTGCGTGTACAACATCCACATTCCCCAGGGGCAGTATGGAACTTAGCATAACCGCTATAACCAGTACCGCGGCCATCCCCGCCAGTCCGCCCAGCCAAACCCGTTTCTTGCCCTTTTGATACCCTTTGCCGGTTTGCCTGCTTCTTACGGCAGCGGCAAGCTCCTTTGGGTAATCCCCCTTGGGCAGGGCAGGCTCCCTCAGGCTACGGACCAATCGTACCGTACTGTAGAGCCGTTCAAGCTCCGGCGAATCCCCTGGTGCCCCATGCTGCTCCGGCTGCCGCTCTGCGTTTAGCCTGTCAATATATTCGGACAATTTCTTTTCATTACCATCCATATTTAGGCCCCTCCCTGCTCTCACTGTTCTCTTCGAGGATATCTGCAAGGGCCTTAAGTGCCCTGTACTGTATCACGCGGACGGTGGATTCTTTTTTGCCCATCATCTCTGCCGTCCGGGCCACCGAAAACCCCTTTATAATCCTAAGGTCAATAACCCTGCGCTGGTCCTCTGCCAGCTTTTTCAGCGCATCATCTACCATCATCCTCAAATTGCTTGTCTCTGCAGGACCCTCCACTGCAATGTCCAATGGGTTCACTGCTTCCAAATCCACCTCAGCCCCCTTGCGCTTGGTTTTTCGCCACCGGTCCCGTATTATGTTAAGGGCCGTGGTTTTCAGGTAAGCGGCATGGTTATCCGGCCGGACGGCCCCCTGCTGCCAGCGGGAAAGGGCCTTAACATAGGCCTCCTGGGTTATGTCCTCAGCCTCTTCCCGGTTTTGAACCTTAAAATACACATAACGGTACAGTATTTCCCATGTCTCGCTGCATATCTCTTCTATGGACGCTTCATGACATTGTTTTGAATTCTTTGACTTATTTATTCTAAGCATAGGTGTTTTCCCTTCTTCCCCGGCCGGGCCTGCTTTCATTATTATTAACGTCTGCAATGCCCAAAATGTTACATGAAAAAAATGGGGGACAGCATCCGAGTGCCCCCCAATTGATGTGTTTCCCTATCTATATACAACGCTGTAATTGCATTACATTCCTTTATGTGTCACTCCGAAGTAGCGAAGCCTTAAGAATCTGACTATGTCATTCTGAACGTAGTGAAGAATCTTTTGCAATCAGGCATAAGATCCTTCGCTATCGCTCAGGATGACAACCGTTATGCTCAGGATAACAACAGTTTTAAATGCGTATATATACATGCTTTTCAATAACTATCAACTACCAACAGCAAACGCTGGCGGGGCAATCCAAGGCACCCGCCGCGCTCTTAGTCATAGGCAATGCCCAAATATCCGTACCTATCAGGGGCTGTACCATTCTGCGGCTGCCGGTATGATTTTACCATCCCGAAGGGTCGAACAATACCGCCCAGGTCAGCACATTGGTATGCGGGCAGCCTGAGGACATACTCCCTGGCCGGTAGCCGCCCCGCTATTTGCACCAGGCTTTGTAGGACAAGACGTTGGGGCATTAGAAGTTCCTTAATAAGAACCCTGTCCGGGTTTATCCTTTCCACCGCTGCACAGCCGTGCATTCCTTCAATATCTATAGTATAGATGTCTGCCCCTGTCCGCACCGACAGCTTTTTCTGGTAAGAGATTTCCTCATCCCGGTAGGCAACATAAAAATGTCCCTTAAGCTGCCTGTTTCGCCTTATATTATAATCCTTCGGAGAAGCGGACATAATCAAAGATCGGGATGCCGTACCGCTGGTTATTCCTCTTAAAGAACTGGCGGCAATCAAAATCTCCCTTATAAAAAAGCCCTTTTTGTACCCCCGTTTACCGTAAAAATCAAAAAGCCCTTCCTCCGCCGGTACCAGCACCGACATTTCCATGCGCTTCTGCTTTAAATGCCCGTCGCAAAAGTCCATTAACCGTGAAGCAAAACCCCTTCCCCTGTATTTGGGATGGGTCGCAACGGCGTACTGCATAGCGGAAGGAAAGGTTCGCCCGTCGGCTGTCACCACCTCAACCGGAATGATGGTCAGCATGGCTACTATTTTTCCGTCCAGAAGCATCAGCAGGGTTTCATCCTCTTTGTATCTATTAGCGAAATAGAAGTCTATATAGGCATCATCATCTCCAAAGCAAATCTTCCATATCTGTTTTTGGCGGTCCATATCTCCCTTTCGCGCCGGCCTGATTCCTATCCTGTGAGGCACCATTATTTTAGACTGCTCCTTTGTATCTTGCGGTATACTTCTCAATCATCCTATCCGGGTAATACGACAGCTTTGCCCTTCTCAGTCCTTTATCTCCCATATCTTCCTCCCGGTTCACATAAAGCATATGCGGGTATTTATCCTTTATAAAGGAGGCAAATTCCCTGTTTATCATCTGGTAGGCACCCCGTATACTGCTGAAAGCCTTTTCTATGTGTATTACATAGGTGTCCGTATTTAACGGTTCTCCGATGGTATAAGCAACGATTCTTCCGGATACTCGAAGCAGCCCACCTTCCAGGCCCAATTCGGGGTAGTTCTCAAAACACTTCTCCACGGCCCGCCTCTCGTTTGCCAGCCCGGTATTGTAGGGCTTATATTTTTCCCTATACCATTCTTCATTCATTTTGCTGCACTCATCCAGGTTTTCCGGGGTAATCGGCTCAAACACCCAGTCGTTGTTTTCAATAAAGAAGTTGATATGGTTTCGTTTTGCATGGAGTTTTCTGCCCGGCAGCAATATCAGCTTTTCCAGAAGGTAAACGTAGTCAAATGCGCCCCGAATCTGCTTAAATTCAAAACTGCCTTTATACAGCTTTTCAAGGAGTTCTACATCTCCCGGCAAAAGTCCCATCATTACGAACTCATGCCCACAGTCCAATGCGTCCTGCAGCATAGCCGCTATTACCGGCCTGATATTGCCAAAACCCGTAGGGAAAAGATACCTTTTCACATCATCGCCAAGACTTCCCTTAACAACCAGGTAGTCATTTATTCTTGCCACCAGCTGATTATAAACATCCGCCCAAATAAAAAGGTTGGTGAAGTTCTGATTGCAGCTTGCCGTATCGGCTACAGCAATCAGTTCTTCCATCCATCCCTTGTCTTCCAGTCCTATCCTTTTAAAACCAATCATCGTCTGTTTCGCCTCTTTGGTTGTAGTGCTGTTTTAGATTCAGCAGCTATTTACTTAGTCCTGCTACAGACTAAAATTTTAGCATCATATATTATAATACACTCTGTTAGTCACATAAAACAATGATTAAAAATATATATCTGAGAATTCCAGCTTGATTCTTTGTATAATTTCTTCATTTGATTTGTTAACCGGGCAGCTGGATATAGCGTTGGTTTTGCCATTCGTATGTACCGGAAGCTCCACGACAAACTCACTTCCTTTGTTGGCCTCACTGTAAACATGCACCCTTCCACCAAGCATTTCGGTCAGAAGTTTTACCAGAGTAAGCCCAATTCCGCTTCCTTCGTGTTTCCTGGTCATCAGATTGTCCACCTGCCTGAACCGCTCGAAAATGAGGCCGATTTTGTCGCCGGGAATGCCTATGCCGGTGTCCTTTACGCTTATCCGGACATACCCGTCACCCATGCTTAGGTTAACATATATGGCCCCTCCCCGGGGTGTAAACTTGATGGCGTTGGAAAGAAGGTTCAGTACAATGCGTTCGATACTGTCCAGGTCGCAGCAGATGAACATCTCTTCCTGCTGCGTGTCAAACACCAGGTCTATTCCCCTTATTCCGGCATACTCCACCGTAGAAGCGGTAATGGCCTCAACAACCTCTACAATATTGCATTTTACCGGTTCCAGCTCAAAATGATTCGATTCGATTTTGGATATATCAATAAAATTATTGACCAGCCTGATAAGACGGTTGCAGTTTCGTATCTGCATTTCTATTTTTCTTCGTAGCTGTCCTATGTCCAACTCCTCATCATCGCGAAGATATATCTCCAAGAGCTGTGCATTGCTTAACAGAATATTCAGCGGAGTTCTTAACTCATGGGATATGTTGGTTATTAGCATGCCTTTGGTTTCATTGCTTTTTTCAGCTGTTCTACCAGCAGGATATTTTCGTAGGCCAGGGCAGCCTGGGTACTCATCGTCATAATTATTTCCTCGTCCCGACGGGTATACTGCCCTGCTCCCGGCTTACCCATCACTGATATCCATCCGTACAGGCAGGTGGGAGAAGCAAAGGGGACTGCCAGCATGGACTTACCCCATTGAATAGGCTTATGGCCGGCAGTAACAGCTTTCAGAATATCCTCCGGAGGTATCATGTGCTCCCGGCAGGAGCCATCCTCCTTTTTATTCGCCAGTCCTCTGTAATAATTGACCACCCCGTTTCCCTCCCGTATGGCCAGCAGGGACTGCTTACAGTTTAGCATCTCACAGACTGCCCGGCAAAAAGTGTTAAGCAGCCGATTGGGGTCCCGCTCCGCAACCATACTGTAGCCTAAATCCATCAGTACCGAGAACTGTAGTTCCGTACTGGCGGATAACACAGGTTCCCAAAGGCCGCTGGAAGACTCGTGTGCCTGCGGCTGCGGGCACTTCCTTCCGGATGAAACCCCCAGCAGCTCATTAACTGTCCTGAGTATTTCCTGCGGTTCTGAAGGTTTTGGTATTATACGGCAGGGCTTCAAAGCTTCGTCTAGTCGAATATCCTCCGGATGACGGCACCAGGCGGTATAAAAAATGACCGGTGTACCGGTTTGAGCTGTCTCGGTGCGCAGCCTCCTGACAAATTCTCTCCCGTCCATGGTGGGCAGGAGTATATCACATATTATCAAATCAGGGCATCCGCTGCATGCTAGTGCCAGCGCTCCTTCACCCTCTGCGGCCTCCAGTATCCGGTGCCCCGCGAACTCAAGCAGAGTAACCAATATCTGTCGGCTCATTGCGTGGTCTTCCACAATAAGAATAGTTGCCATTCTTTCTCAATCCTCTCTTCCCTGTTTAACGCCGTTTGACCCACCGTCCCGATATTCCCCGTTCAAAAATTCCTCAATCTGTTTGATAAATATCTCGGGGGTTATGGGCTTACTGATATAACCGTCAAACCCGGCTGCCAGCACTTTTTCCCGGTCCCCCACCATCGCAAGGGCGGTAACCGCAACAAGCGGAATCCTCCTTAGTACAGAGTGTCCCTTTAGCCGACGGGCTATTTCATAGCCATCCATCCGGGGAAGATGGATGTCGCAGATTATAAGGTCCACCCTTTCCCGGCCGGCTATATTAATAGCTTGGCTGCCGTCGGCTGCAGTTAATACGGTATAGTTGAAGGCCTTTAGCAAGTAGGTTGTTAGTTCCAGGTTTGTCGGATTATCTTCAATAACAAGAATTCGTCCCGCCATTACTCCATTCATCCTCCAGTTTCCGTTTTTCATACAACACCAATGTAAAAGTACTTCCTTTACCGTACTCACTCATGCATACAATATTCCCTCCCAGCAGCGTGGCCAGCTTGCTGCTCAAATAAAGGCCCAGCCCTGTTCCTTCACGACAGTACAAGGCCGGCGTTTCAGCCCGTTCAAAGGCATTGAAAAGCCTTTCCCTGTCCTCCTTCTTAATTCCTATCCCGGTATCCGAAACACTGAATTCATAACGATTGCATTCCCCTTCGCAATACCGCCGCAGCTTTATTCCTACTTTGCCCTTTTCGGTAAACTTTATGGCATTTGCGACAAGGTTTATGAGTATCTGTACTAGGGTGCGGCGATCGGTATGAATTACCATGTCCCTGCCGGGCAAGTCACAGTCCAAACCGATACCTTTGCTGACTGCGCTTTGCGCCAGTGTATCGGTTATTTCCTTAATAACACTTTGACAGGATACCGGCCTTGGGTAAAGTTCCACATTGCCGGATTCTATTTTTGCAAGGTCCAGGATATCGTTTATGAGCAGAAGCAGATGCTTTGCACTTACGGATATGTTCCTAAGCTGGTTTTCCTGTTCGGTGGTAAGAGGCCCCGGAAGCCTCATCAGCAGCGTACCGGCAAAACCGATAATGGCATTGAGCGGTGTACGCAGTTCATGGCTCTCCCTTAGTTTCTTCTCCATGGCATGTTTGTACAATGCCATTTCGATAGCAATATGCAGTTCATTTTCTTTAAAGGGCTTTACTATGTATCCGTACGGATGGGTCCTTTTGGCGCGCTGCACAATATCCTCATTGGCGTAGGCAGTAAGATATATAACCGGAATATCAAACCTGTTCTTTAATTCTTCGGCGGCCGTCACTCCATCAATTCCCCCATGAAGCATTATGTCCATAAGTACCACATCGGGGCATATCTCTCCGGCCTTATCCATTGCCTCTTCACCTGAAAAAGCGATAAGGGGAGAGGGATATCCCATGCTTATAAGCCTGTGCTGAATATCCAACGCCTCGATGCCTTCATCCTCTACGATAAGTACTTGTATATCCGTCATCTTGTCACCTCCTTTTACGGCCGGGAAAGCGCCTTAAATGTAATTATAAACTGGGCCCCGGCATGGGCACCTATGCTGATGCTGCCTCTAAGCTGTTTTACCAGTATACCTACAATTCTAAGCCCCAGCGATGTGCGGTTCTCGAAATCCAGGCCCTGGGGAAGGCCAATGCCGTTATCGCTGACCACCAAAACGTATCTGCTGCCGGTGTCATGGCGTAACTGAACTGTAACCTCCCCTTTCACAGCTCCTTTGTTCCCGGTATTTTGGAAAGCATGCTTCAGTGCATTTGATACCAGTTCATTGATAATCAGCGCACAGGGGATTATAGTATCAATGCTCAGCTTGACGTCCTCCACGTCAACCCTCGGAGTGACGATCCTCTCGCTCACACCATAGGACAGGAATAGATTCGCCACCAGGCTGCGGATATACCCGGGAAGGTCTACTCTTGCAAGCGTCTCCGACTGATACAGCTTTTCATGGATAAGAGCCATTGAATAAACCCTGTTCTTGCTTTCCTTTAGAAGTTCAATCACCTGCTCATCATCGGTATACAAAGACTGCAGGTTTAACATGCTGTGGATAATCTGAAGATTGTTTTTTACGCGGTGATGAATTTCCCTCAAAAGAACTTCCTTCTCATGCAAGGCTGCCTTAAGATGCGCCTCGCTTTTATATAATTCCCTGTTGGCTTTTTTCAACTGGTCTGTACGGTCATTAACCCTCTGTTCCAGCTCCCTGTTAAGTTTTTGTATCTCCTGCTCCGCCATTTTTCTTTCAGTTATATCCAAACCCATTTCCAGAATAAGCTTGGAACCGTCCGCATCGGTAAAGGGAAAATCAAAAACGTCATAATAATGTCCGTCCGGCCCGATCCATTCCCACCTCTGGGGTTTATCCTCTTCAAGGGTTTTAAAGGCTCCGCAGTTCTCGCAGGGCTTATCCCTGCCGAAAAGGTATTCATAGCATCGCCGGTCACCGGCTTCACCAAAACGCTCCCGGAAGAAACGGTTGACTAGGGGCACACGGTAATCCGGGGTAAGAAGCACAAGGTAGGCCGGTATCAGTTCCAGGATATCGTTGAACCGCTTCCGCTCGGCCTTTACCATTTCCTCGGCTCTTTTCCGCCGGGTAATGTCCCTCTCAAGCCGGCTGTTGGCCAGGGCAAGGGCTTCGGTCCTTTGCCTCACCCGCAGCTCCAGTTCTTCCTTTGACCGTCGCAGAGCCTCCTCTGCTTGTTTCATCCCCTCCACCAGCCGGGCATTCTGCAGGGAAATGGCTGCCTGCAACGTCAACAGCTCGGTCATCTGAGTCCTTTCCGGTGTGAAAACCCCGTCCGACAACCGGTTTTCCAGGTATAGCACTCCAATCATCTTTGACCTTTTAATCACCGGCAGGCACAATACCGACCGAAGCTGCATGCACCGGACCTCCGGATTGTCCTTAAACATCCCTTCCCAAGCCGCGTTGTTTAGTATTAATCTCTCTCCGGTCCTGTAAACATAACGCACTATTGCTTTGCAGATACCTTCTGCATTATCAAGCTTTTGTCTAACCATCCTCACCGCCCGTTTTTCTCCTGCATGGCTTTCGGCGCAGACAAATAACCCTGACTGTTCCTCTACAAGGAGATAACCGTGCTGGGCTCCCGAACTCTCTATAACCACATCCATAATTCTTTTAAGAAGAGTTTCCCGTTCTATCTCGGAAGAAATAGCCAGCGATGACTTCATCAGGTAACCAACATCCAGATTGGGAAGGGCATACCAGTCCTCAGGTTCGGTCTCGTGTGGCAGAAGAGGTCCTTTAACCTCCTCATAATACCCCGGATGTTTCCTCTCAAGGTTTAGTTCTTTGCGCTCGGCACGGCATTTCCTGTACAAACGGGCAGCCTCGGCAAAGTATACCCCTTGGGTGCACAGCCCTTCCTTTTGCAGAAGAACACCCATGCATTCGTTGAGGTGCCCCTCAAGCATTGTATATTTGAATTTCCGGGCGGTACTTATGGCATCCATGTAAAGGTTTCTGGCTTTCCTAAGGCTGCCGGTAGCCCTTTCAACTTCGGCATAAATATATGCAAGATAGGGCTTAAGCAGAGGCCCCAATGCAGCCCATTTCTCAATCCTGTTTATAATTGGCGTGATATCGGCCAGCAGCTCATACTTATCCCTGTAATCAATGCCCTTTTCAAATAATTTCAGCTTGTTCAAAACCAGGAATACATGCCACTGCCTTTTAAGTACGTTGTCGGTAAGACCGGACAGGTACTTCCGGCCTCCCTCCAGATATTGTTTTGCCTCCTCATGCTCCCCGAAATAATAATGGCTAATACCCCTTAGAACATAGTAGCTTCCCACCGAGGCTATATGGTTGTTCGCTTCCCATTCCCTGAGTTTTTCGCCCATCGGTACCGGTTTATAATCCTTTTTCATAGGCAGCACCCAGCCCGCCCGCACCGCCTGAGCGAGACCTGCCGAAAAGGACAGATGATACCGGTTGGAAAACTGAAGGCATTCCTCTGCGTATTCTTCTATCTTTGACAGGTCGGCCCCCCAAACCTGAAGGTTCCACATCATAGGCCCGTATGAAAGGCCTGCATTATACAGGTCGCCGCAGTTCTTACCGCACTGTATGGACTTGAGACAGTATTCCACAATCTGTTCCGGGTGGCTTCTCGTATGCATATTGCACCATACAATTCCGTTCATTCCCCGGGTTGCGCCGAAAGTATTAGGATGCCTGGCACAAAGTTCCCTGGCGAGGTCTTCATACATGAAGGCCTGCTCAAATTGTCCCAGTTCACCATACTGAAGGCCCATTATGGTAAAGGAATAAATAGCCGATTCGTCCATGCCCCCCGCCAGGCAGTGCTGAGTGGATTTTGCCGCCGCCAGGTACAGCTGGGGTACAAGCCCCGACGCATACAAATCGGGAATAAGCTCGCTGTAAAAGGCAAGCTCTATCTTGTCCCTCCGGTCGTCGGTAAAGGGCATGTCCAGAATGACCTGCCGTATATCGGTACCCCTTGAGGCAATCTCTGCCGTCAGTTCCTTCCTTTTTCTATCAGCTTCCACGCCGCTTTCAGGGATGGCTTTGCCAAAATAGGCCAACCCTTCATTGGCTTTCTCAATAGCTTTTCTGAAGTTTCCGATGGATGACAGCGAAGTGGTCTGCTCGGCCAGACATTCCGCCCTGTCAAGGTCGGTTTTGGCATGTAAAAGCAGTTTGCTTAGCAGATACTCGGACTTTTCATGGTTGCCGCACATAAGCTCGGTCTTTGCAGCCATCTGGTATATTCTGAAGGTAAGCTGATAGTTCTCATCCTCCCAACAGTCATCCGGCAGCAGTTCCCTGCTTATACGAAAATACTCGCTGGCTGCCAGGATAGCCAGCGAATCCAGAGCTTTGTTTCCTGCATGGCAGTTGATACGCGACAGAAAATATGCTGTTTCCCGGTCCGGGTGGTCTTCCACACCCAGGTTCAGATGTGAAACAATTGCAAACAGGTTTTCGGAATCACAGATGTCCTTATGTTCGCCCGTTGTAGCAGAGTACAGATAGACCCCTATCCTCCAGTGAATTGATTTCAGCTCTTCGGCCGGTATGGAGGCAAGCACTGCTTCCTGAACCCTGTCGTGTATAAATTGCAGCTGGTTTTTGTTCTCCACCAGCAGTCCCTGGCTAAGGACGGGTTTTAGTATCTCAAAGGCCTTCACCAGGGGCATTTTGAGGATAGAGGCAACAACTTCGGGTGAAAAGGTATTGCCCATGCAAGCACAATACTTCAGAATATTGACGAGATCGGGAGGCATTTTCCAAATCCTGGACTGAAACAGGGCAACTACGGTGGTGGGCATGGATGAATTTCTTATTCTGTCAAGGTCCCACTTCCACTGTCCCCCTTCGTCAAAAAGGAGCAGGTCTTCATTGTACAGATAAGACATTATTTCGGTGACAAAAAGCGGGTTGCCTTCGCTTAAGGTGCATATGAAATCTGACAGTGTCCGGGTCTGCGGCGCAGGGGCTTCGAGAATACTCGAAACCATTTCATTGCAGTGGTCCGGCTTTAAAGGCTCCAGCCTTATCTCCCTCAAAGGCCAGCCATTCTCCTTTGCACTCCGTATAAGTTTGGAAAGGGGATGACTTAAATCCACTTCATTGCAGCGATACGCCCCCATAAGGAAAAGATAAGGGTGCTCCCGGTGGTTTGAAAGGGTATTGGTCAGAAAATCTAAGGAGGCGGTATCACACCACTGTAGGTTATCCACGAACAGGGTTAGCGGGTTTTCCCTGGTGGCAAGGCAGGTTAGAAACCTGTCGAAAATATCACGGAATCGATTGAGCTGCTCCATGGGCGGAAGCGGCCTGACTTCCGGTTGCGGGCCGATTAGCGTTTCCAGTTCAGGAATCACATCGGTAAGAACCCTGCCGTTATTACCCACCGTTTCCTGAATCCTTTCTTTCCAGTAAGCCACCCTGTCATCGCTTTCGGTCAGGAAAATCTTCACCAGATTTCTCAGAGCAAGAACGAGGGAACTGTAGGGAATGTTTTTCTGGTATACATCAAATTTCCCCGATATAAAATAGCCCTGGTGCTTCACTATGGGCTGCTGCAGTTCCTAAATCAAGCGGGTCTTTCCTATGCCCGGCAGGCCGGATATAAACATGCTGCGGAATTCTCCGGCGGCAGCCTTTTCGTATTCCGCAACTATTTCTCCGGTTTCCCGGTCCCGGCCTACCATTTTTGATACAAAGCTCCCCCATCGGGGACCTGTGCGGCTGTCCGGCGGAAACTGGCTTATCGTACCCGCAGCTTCGTATTCGTTTTTACACCGCGTTAGGTCCGTCAAAAGCCCCGCTGGCGATTTATATCGTTTTCCCGGCTCCTTGTGCATCAATTTGGCAGTAATGCGGCTTAACACAATAGGAATACCCGGTTTAACTTCATGCACAGGAGGCGCTTCCTGGGCGAGATGGGAATGGATTAATTCAAGCGGGTCTACCGAAAAAAACGGCAGGCAGCCGGTTAGCATTTCGTAGAACACTATCCCCAGCGAATATAAATCCGAAGCAAAACCTACCCGATGGTTTATCCTGCCGGTTTGTTCCGGGGATGTATATGAAAGGGTATCCCTGACAAAGGAAGGGTCATGGATAAAATGGCTGACGCTCTTTATGTCAAGGCTGCTTATAAAGTCAATAATGCGGATTTCATAGGTCTGCGGATTTATCAGAATATTATGGGGCTTAATGCCGCCGTGAACTATTCCCGCCTTGTGAATCAGGTCAAGGGCGTGGGCCAGTTGACAGGCAACAGGTAAGAAAGCTTTTAAGCCCATTTCCGAAAAGCCTTCGGCCAGGTTGTCCAGCGTAACACCGTCATAATAGTCCCGGGTTATATAAAAAACACCGTCCTTAACACCGATGTAGCCGGGTACAATCAAAAGTGCATGGTCCAGAACCTTTAGACGCTCTATTCTTTGCATCAACTGGTCCTTACTGTGTTCCGACATTCTTATGGCTTTCAACGCCTTGATAACAATAGGACTCTTGGAAACCCCGGTTTCATATGCTTTGTATATGGCAGACCGGGAAGTTTCTGCAATCTTCTCTTCAATCTCATAGCCGGAAATCAAAGCAAGACCCCCTTTCCTGTTTTTTCCACAGCTACAAACAAGAAAACACTACCCCAGCCAGATTCGCCAAGGTAGCAGCAGGCACACAAACCTCTCCGATATAAGACTGTTTGCCATATTATTATACAATATTCAATTGGAAAATAATGTCAGGTTATGTCAGTTAGTCCTCATCAATTTAAAAAAATGACAAAGCCGGCGACTTTATAGTCGATTTTGGCTAAAAAATCCCATACCAGTATGCAGCAGGAGAATAAACCATTGCGTCGAAATGATTAAGGATAGGGTTTTTACGTTTTGCGAAGGCATCTTAAGGAGGAGGCCCATAATGATTACAAGGCAGACCATCACACGCGGCGGAAACAAAGCAGTAAAAATTGTGCTAAGCCTTCTAAAATTCATTATTCCTTCCATTTTCCTGATGAAAGTACTGGAACATTCCGGTCTGCTGGTAATAATAGCGGATTTTTTTGCCCCGGTTATGGCCTATATAGGCCTGCCAGGAGAAGGCGCCCTGGTATTCCTGTTCGGCCAGGTTACAATATACAGCGGTGTTGCCGCACTAACCATGTTGGATTTTACTGCTAAACAGGTTACCATTATGAGTACCGTTCTTTGCTTATTTCATGTGGTGGTGCTGGAAACCGCAGTTATGAGCAAAGGTGGCGCTAACGGTTTGCTCAACGCAGGTACAAGGTTTGTTGCCGCCCTATTCACCGGTTTTATACTGAATTTGATTATTCCGGGGGTCTGACTATGGACTGGTCGAGAGTATTTATCGAAACCTTTGAATCAAGATACTCAACAATTTTAAGGATAACACTGATAGTTATCCCGTTGCTTATATTAATAGAATGCCTCAAGGATATAGGCTGGCTGGAAAAAATAGCTGCCCATTCCCACGGTATTACAAAGTTTTTAGGCTTACCGGGAGAATCCGCAATTGGGCTTATAGTCGGGCTTTTTACCGGTATAGTTTTCGGTTCGGGGGTAATAATGCAGATTCAGCAAGAGGCACAGATGACTAAAACCCAGATGAACGTGCTATTTTTGTTTATAGGGATATGTCATGGGATTATTGAAGAAACGGCTGTGTTCACCGCGGTAGGTGCCAACGGATTTATACTGTTTACAAGCCGGCTGGCGGCGGCGGTTGTGTTCACCTTTGCCTACATGTGGATTATGAGAGCGGTCGACCGGAGCGCGGCCAAGGATGGAATGGATGCGGACTAGATGTGACAGTTCTTTTGCCCGCTGCTTTGCGTAAATATCATAAAGAGCAGAATTGTAATGTCTATTGCAAAACGGAAACCGTTTTATGGATTTACTATTAAGGGGAGATTCCGATGAACAAGAGAAAAATTATCGCAAGGGTCCTGGCCGTATTGATTTGTGCTGCCCTTATGCTGCCCTACCTGTTTCAGGTACTGTTAAGGGGCAAGTAATTACCCAGTAATATTCAAGGAGCTGAGGCTATGAAAATAAGAATTGCTACACTGTTTAAAACCCTGATGACCAAGCTGTCATCCAGTCTGAAACGTTTCCCCGAGACTATAATTCTAGCTACCCTGACAGTGTCGGTTCTTGTTTATGTTAACCATATGCATGGCTACATGACCGTCAGCCAGGCGGAAGCTCTGCAGCGTGTTTCAATGGCACTTGCGCTGGGAATACCGGTTGCATTGTGTATCAGCACGCTGTTCGAAAGGATTGCCCCTCCAAAGGCGCTATCAAAGGCCCTTGCGTATACGGGGACAGTTGCCGGACTAGCATTGTATTATATTTTCTTTCTGAAGGACTTCGAAATGGTAACGATGACAAGGTATATAGCCCTTAATGTAGCTTTATACCTTGTCTTTACCTTTATACCCTATTTCTATAAAAGGGAAAACTACGAGCTGTACGTAATAAAATTGTTCACCAGCTTTTTTGTCGCCTACCTGTATTCGGCAGTGCTTTTTTTGGGGCTTGCAGCAATGCTTTTTACTGTGGATGCGCTGTTTGCGCTGGAAGTATCCGAGAAGCTCTATTTTGACATATGGCTTGTGGTGGCGGGCATATTCGCCCCGGCTTATTTCCTTGCGGACATCCCACAGCACCGGGAAGAGGTACATCTTGATTACTTTCCGAAGGTGCTTAAGGTGCTACTTCTTTACATATTGATGCCGCTCCTTATAGCGTATTCCGCGATACTGTACGTATACTTTGCAAAGATAGTAATAACCCGTCAGTGGCCGGACGGGATGGTGTCCCACCTGGTGCTGTGGTATTCGTTCATTAGCATCCTTGTGCTGTTCTTTGTATACCAAATCCGCAGGGCAAACCAGTGGGTAGGGATATTTGTACGCTACTTCCCCAGGCTTATTATCCCGCTTCTAGCTATGATGTTCGTGTCGATGGGCATCAGGATAAACGCCTACGGTATAACCGAAAACAGGTATTTCGTCCTGGCTACAGGGCTTTGGGTAACCGGGGGCTTTATTTACCACATGCTTAAAAAGAACGTGCGAAGCTCACTTCTGCCGGTTTCGCTCGCCCTTGTGGCGGTGCTGGCGGTGACGGGACCCTGGAGCGCCTATGGCATTTCGAGGATGAGCCAGAACCGCCGGTTTGAGAGGATTCTTATGGAATATGACATGATTCGGAATGGCGGCATAGTAAAACCCGCCGGCGACCTGGCCGATGAGGACAAAAGGGAGATTAGCGCCATAATAAGGTATTTTAATAGTTACCACAGCCTGGATGACCTGAAATACCTGCCCGAGGGCTTTACCGCCGAAAATATGGAGGAGCTTTTCGGCTTTGAGTACAATCATGGCCGGTGGCAGTCCAACGGAAGGGACTATTTCTACTACCACATGGCAGAGAACGAAAACCTGCTGGATATAGGAGACTTCGATTATTTCGCGGACTTTTCAGTATACGGGCAGTCCGGCCTTGTCGATGGTGAAGGGCCGCTGTCGGTATCTTACCTGTATGAATCCGGGGAGTTTAAAATCTTGAAAGAGGGACAGGAAATTTACACCGCCATACTACCGAACATAGCATCGGAACTGTGCGGGGCTTTGGATGAAGATACGGAACTAACTGCCGATGAAATGTCGTACCAGGATGAAAGGGAAGGCCTGGAAGTCCTTTACGTGTTCAAGAACATAAACGGCTGGAAGGACACCCTGTCCGGCCGGTTGGAAATGGAATCAGCCGACTTTTATGTGTTCATAAAGCTGACCTAATTAGGGTGACGGGGGTACTGACAAACGGACAAAGGACAAATGGGGACGTACCCTTTTTGTCAACATTTCGCAATCACGCCCCTTGAAATCCCTGTCGCTCTCTCAATCTGACGAATTGAAAAACCCTCATGTTCCCTCAGTTGTTTGATTATCCTATTCCTTTCGGCCTTTGGTAGCAGCCCGATCTCATGGGGTTCCCTGCCGTCTATTAACTTCATAATCCTCCGTCTTATATATTCCTCGCTTTTACCAATCCTGTCACTTACCTCATAAAGCTCTTTTTCCTCTTCCTGATGATATTCTCTAAAGCTCTTTTTATCTATGATTGAAAGTATAAACCCTGTGTCAGTTAGTTTGCCGCCATGGATGTATTCTGTATAACTGCTCCATTTGTATTTTTCTATTTCTGTTACTACTTTTGCTCTGATTGGATTTTGATGAATATATCTTACCAGTGATAACAAGTACTCATCTACCTCTACCGGCTGGCTCTTATATCTGTTTGCAATTAATGCGCCACTTCTTGAGTATTTTCTGTTAAACCAGCCCGCATATCTAGTAAGCAATCTTTTCATAATTACCGAGATATCTCCCATATCGTGTTCTTTTAAAAGAATGTGAGCATGATTGCTCATTAAGCAGAATGCATAAATCTCAAATCGCATTTCCTGCTTAAGACTTTGCATGACTTCCATCATTTTGATAAAGTCATTTTTTTCTTCAAAGATATTCTGCCTGTTCATTCCTCTAAAAACGACATGGTACAATCCGGTTTGGCTATATTGGCGTGCTTGTCTGGCCATATTTAATCACCCATTCGGATTGTACCATGTCTATTTCAAAATCGTCAATAGATTTGTTGACAATTTGGGTACGTCCCCATTAGTCTTAGTATTCTCGCTTAAAGGTAGGGCTATCGGTCAAATAACCTAAAAAGGTTCCGGTTAAAGAGCCATACGCCGTATCTGGTAAGTGTCAGGGACAATTTTATGATTGGATATATTTCCTCACTAGATTGTTCTGTGCGTCCAAAAAAAATTCTTTAACATCTTCCCATACCAACTGTATTCTCATTATTGGCATCTGTTCCCTTTCTGCATCGTCAAAGTATGAAAGACTTTTAACCATGTGGTAGTAATTTATATCAGCATCGGGAAATTTTCTGGGTAGCAGGTCCATCAAGTATTCTACGGATATCCCGGTTTTACAGATTGAATAAAGGTCTATGAAATCCTTTTTCGCTCCCCTGTGACTAACTGCTGCCAGTTTCATCAGTGCAATATCAGTAATCGAAGGAAGCAATAGGCCATAAAAATCCTTTTCAGATTCTAGCGGCTCGATTAGCGGGTTCGGGTATCTTAACCAGGTTACCCTGACGCCATCAAGGAAACCGTGGTATGTCCCTTTTTTTGTTTCAACGGTTTTAAGCTGCCCCATTTGGGACAATAAATATTCCAATCTTTCAGGGTCAAAATCTTCCCGTACGAACCAGTCAAAATCTACGGATTCTCTATGTCCCAAAATTAAAGCAAGGGCAGTACCCCCTGCTAAATAGCTTCCTGGCAAGGGCATATTTTCAAGAATTTTTTCTAGAACTTTCCTCTGATTCCCGTTGAGAATATCCCAAAACATCTCATCTCTTCCTCTTTCAATTTAAAATAGTTTTGCCAACATCTTGCAGTCTTAAGCGATAACCCTCTACTTGTAAGAACTGCATCCCTAATAACATCTTCAGAATAATTTGTGAATACCCAATAAAGAGTTTTTTCATCCCCCACATTTAAAAGCCTCTCTATTATAAATACTCTATTCTTTTCCATATCGAGGGCTTTAACATCCGTATCCCAAAAATATTTTTCCATACACTTTGGCAAATTGCCCTTATTTATTTGTATTTCAGTTCTCAATTCCATTCACCTACTTATCGCTTGCTAATATAATTATACCACAAATTGCCTAATACTTATCCTGGATTGAGAGAGCAACCGGGACTTTTAGGGGTGTGATAGTAAAAGCTGACAAACGAGGTACGTCCCCATTTGTCACTTAAAGGTGCATGAACTGCAGTCTCCGCTGCAGGAACTGCATTTCCCTTCCTTTGCATTCTTTAAGGACTTAAGTAGCGCCCTTATTGCGAAATACACTATGGCTGCCCCTATAACAAAACTGATTATTTGACCTGTCATATCAATCCTTCCCTTCCATAGCACAGAAATCACGCAGAAGAACCGTCCCCCGGTCTATTTGTTACCAGGACCCCTTAGTTTCCTGGTTTTATAGGCCAAGAAGCCTTCCTCCCTGGAATATTAAAGCAGACACCGCCCATGCCACCGCCAGTTGGTAGAATACCGCAAAGGCCGTCCACTTCCAAGAGGCAAACTCCTTCTTCATGACCGCAATAACTGCAAGACAGGGCGTGTATAGCAGAACAAATACCATGAAAGCGTAGGCCGACAGTGCCGAAAAGTGCTGTGGCAATACCGATCCAACCTGCGCCGAAGCCTCGCCGGCCAGCTCACCCAGCCCGTATACCACTCCAAGGGTTGCCACCACAACCTCTTTGGCGGCAAGGCCTGTAAGAAGGGCCACCGAGGCCTCCCAGTTGCCAAATCCGTTTACCCTGAAGATAGGTGCCAAAAGCCTCCCCATACCCGCCAGCAGGCTGTCTGCCATATCGGCGGGCCCTGCCAGGTTAAAGCTAGACAAAAGCCATACCACCACCGACATGGCAAATATTATGGTGCCCGCCTTTTGCAGGTATTCCTTGCCCCTGTCCCATACGCGAAGCACAAGGCTCCGTAGCACCGGTATCCGGTAGGGGGGCAGCTCCATTACAAAGGGTACCGTTTCGCCCCTAAACAGCGTATTCTTGAATATCAGCCCCATTATTACAGCTATTACTATGCCTAATAAATATAAAGAAAAAACAACATTGGTTTCGTTACCCGGGAAGAAGGCCGCGGCAAACAGCGCATACACTGGCAGCCTTGCCCCGCATGACATAAAGGGAGCAATAAGCATGGTCAGCTTTCTATCCCGGTCATCTTCCAGAGTTCTTGTAGCCATTATGGCAGGCACCGTGCATCCAAAGCCGATTATCATAGGAATAAATGCTTTACCGGACAGGCCTATCGCTCTCATGGCCCTGTCCGCTATGAACGCAGCTCTTGCCATATACCCGCTGTCCTCTAGTATTGCAATAAAGAGAAACAAAGTGAAAATAAGGGGCACAAAGGCAACCACCCCGCCGACACCGCCTATTATGCCGTCTATAATGAGCGACTTAAGCCAGTCGGATGCATGCAGTGCTTGCAAAGCCCCTTCAACCCACGGCGTCAACACATCGCTGAAAAACTCTTCCAGCAGGTCTGCCAGGGGCTGCCCCACCCAGGTAAAGGTGAATTGGAACATCAGGTATAAAAAAGCAAGGAATATTGGTATTCCCAGTGCCCTTCCGGTTACAACACTGTCTATCCTATCTGATAAGGATGATACTTCTCTTTCTGTTTTTTCCATGCATTGGTTCAAAACATCATCAATAAAGCTATACCTGGCCTGTATCAGCCTATCGGAGGCTTCCCCGGTATGCTTGCTCTTAATCTCTTCCTCAATGCTTTGGTAGTATCTATAAAAGGCGGTTTCCCCTATGCCGGAGTACCTTTGATATTCTGCCACCTTTTCCAGCAAAGAGGCAATACCGGTCCTATTGGCAGCGGCAATGGGCACCACATCAATCCCCAGCAGCCGACCCATTTTCTCATAATCTATCCTATAGCCTTTCTTTTCTACCTCGTCTATCATGTTAAGTGCCAGCACCACCGGCACTTCCAGTTCTAGAAGCTGCACCGTCAGATACAGGTGTCTTTCCAGGTTGGTGCCGTCAACTATGTTGACAACTACGTCGGGCCCGTCCTTTGACAGATAGTTCTTTGTTATGACCTCTTCCATCGAATATGCATTTAAGCTGTATGCTCCGGGCAGGTCCACCAGCTTGATATCCAAGCCCTTGTACTTGACCCTTCCTTCCTTCTTTTCAACCGTAACCCCCGGCCAGTTGCCGACGTATTGCCTGGCCCCCGTAAGTGCGTTGAACAAAGTTGTCTTGCCCGAGTTGGGGTTACCTGCCAGGGCCACCGTTACCGTATGCATTTGTGCGCCTCCATTCAAACCCTTAACCCCTCCATCCCCGTCTGTTTCTGTTGCGGCCGCACTTTCCGGCACTCCGGCATTCATGAACCGGTTCATATTGGTCCTCTATTCCACGGGTTACCACTATTTTGCTTGCACACATCCTGTCCAGAATAACCCTGGAGGAACGAAACTCCACTATAAAAGGACCTATCGGCCCGCCTTTAATCACCTTAATGCTTACTCCCTCGGTGAAGCCCCTTTCCTGTAGCATTCTTCTCAGCCTGCAGCCGCCGTATATACTCCTTAATATATACTCCTGCCCCGGTTCTGCCATATCCAGCGTCATGACCTCTGCCTCCCCCTGTAGTTTACACCCTGTTGTAACTGATAATGATTTTCAATATTAATTACAATATACCACACGCCAACGGTGCAGTCAACACAAAAATGGTCCCTCCCCCTTGTAACGTCTACGTTACGGCAGGTCAAATAAGGTACCCAACCACCTTGTCTGATGCAAAAAAGGGGACTATGTGACGTCCCCTTTTAGTCTGAAAAGCTTTATCAGCCAGTTTTTTATGCTCCTGTGCCTTCTCGGACTGATTAGGTATATTCCGGCAAAGACGAATACCCAGCCGGGGAGTATGGGAAGCGCTATACCGCATAGACCCAATATTATCATAACAGAGCCCAGGATTCTTTTAACTATGACGCCCACTTTTATCCCCCCATCTATTCCCGTTCTGTTTGAAGTTTGTCCTTTTTTACCTCTATATTTTTAAATATAGCACAGTGTTTTCTCCGTGTAAACAAGGAAAAACATGGGGGTACGGCAACCAGGGGCTCAGGGTGTCTGTTTTTGCAGCACCTTCTCTAAAAACACCCTGACTATTTCAGGATCGAACTGGCTGCCGGCATTTTTCTTAATTTCGGCTGCTGCATCCTCCGCTGACATTGCTCTCCTATAAGGCCGGTCCTGGGTCATTGCATCATATGCATCAGCAACCGCGAGGATACGCGAAGGAAGCGGAATCTCCTCGCCTTTCAGGCCCTGAGGATATCCCTTGCCGTCCCAGCGTTCATGGTGACTAAGAATGTATTCGGCAATGGATACCAACTCCAGTGACGACATCGCAATCCTGTACCCGATTTCAGGGTGTTTTCTCATCTCGGCCCATTCTTCATCGGTCAGCCTGCCCGCCTTATTCAGTATCCTGTCCTCTATTCCCACCTTGCCGATATCGTGCAGTGTCGCCAGAAGTTCCAGTTCGTCAAGTTCTGTCTGAGTAAGATTTAATTCCATACCCACTTTCCTGGTCATTTCTATCAATCTTCCGGCATGCTCCTCGGTTTCCTGGCTCTTTTCAAACATGGTCGCTCTTATCGAAGACAGGATTGCGCTGTGGAAACTCCTGTGTTCCAAAAGTTTACGCTTGTACATATAATCTTCTGCAGCTTTTACTACCAATTCTATCTTCTCATCCGTAGTGTTCTTTGTGCTGTATCCCAAAGACAGGTCTATGCGGAGAATTTCTCCGTTAATGGCGTTGTTATACTCCTCGCACGCCGTTTTGATTTTCTCCAGCACTAAGAGCGCCGTATCGGAATCTGTTTTAGGCAAGAGGATGCAGAACTCATCCCCTCCCGTTCTGGCTACGATATCCTCCTCCCTGCAGCAATCCTTTATAATCCCTGCCGTCCTGGCTATTAATTTATCCCCTACCGCATGACCGAAGGCATCATTTATCAGTTTTACACCGTTAATATCCCCGATTATTATCGATAACGGCAGATTGTCACCTGTGTCCAGGCGCTTTTTTGCCTCCTCAAAATACCGGTGATTATACAGATCGGTCAGATAATCATGATTGCTTAAATACCGGACCTCTTCCTCCTTCATTTTACGATCTGTTATATCTATAATAAGCCCCTCGAGGGCCTGTATATCCTCCTGTTCGTTATAAATGCCCTGTCCCTGCTCAAAGACCCATTTTACCTCCCCCGAAGCGGTTTTTATCGGATATTCGTACTTAAAAGCCTTTTTTTGGGCAAGCACCCGGGCCCATTCCTCCCAAATGGCCTCCCTATATTCCGGCTGTATCAGTGCATTGTACGATATTTCTTTGTTGCCCAGCAGGCTTTCAGGATGGTAACCGGTAAGCCTATAGCACCCGTCGGATACAAACTGCATTGTCCAATCCCTGTCATATTTGCACCTGTACGCCATTCCAGGCAGGTTGGACAATAGCACTGCCTTGCTTCGTTCGCTCTCCTTAAGTTCCTCCTCCGCCTTTTTTCGCTCGGTAATATCCATAAATGTCACCACCGCGCCTATTACCCTTCCGTCCCGGTACTGGGGATAGGAAAAATACTCCACCGGGAAACAGGTGCCGTCCTCCCTCCAGAACACTTCATCCTCCACATGGGTGCCCTGCCCCTTCTTGAAGGCCTGGAATATCCTGCACTGCTCCTCCGGGTAATGGGTACCGTCCGGGTGCTTGTTATGTATGATATCATGCATATTTTTCCCCAGCAGCTGGTGCTCGTGGCTGTATCCCAGCATAGATAGGCAGCTGGCATTGCACAGAGTACACTTTCCTTCCAGGTCTATCACGTATATCCCTTCTGCAGTGCTGTCCAGTATCAGCCGCAGGTCTCTTTCGTTTTGTTTTGATTTTCCTTCCAGTCTAAATCCTGATTTGCCAACGCATGCCCAAAAAGCCGCTAAAACCCTGAAGAATGTATGCTTCCTAAGGATTGAACTGGAAAAATTCTCTTTTACCACCATACTCTCTCCTTCGCATCGTGGTAAAGTACGAATAATCTCAATTATATTACTGTACACCAAATGTTAATAATAGTCGATATTTGTTAAAATTTATATTCAACTAATACCCAATAAAAGCAATTTCAAACAAACCGTCGATATATTTTATCATGCACTCATGCTGAAGTTAATTCCGGGCAGAAAAAAACCGGCTTTTCGACCGGTCTTTCAAACCTTATGGGTTTTTAGCCTCTTCTATCATTTGATTCAACTGCTCAATGTTTGCCTGCGATGCCAGTATTTTTTCGCACAGGTCGGCTACCGGGGATTGTGGATTCTCTTTTTCCTGCTCGAATATCCTTTTGCCTATTTCGCTATAAAACCTTGCTATCTGTTTTTCTTCATCGTTTATCTTAGAATTAAGTTTTCTGACTTCCGCCACTTCCTTGGCTTTACTGGTCGTAGCTTCCGCTGCCGAGCCTATTTTCTTACCCAGGTTATTTAAAAAAGCCATATCACACCACCTTTTTTCTATTCCTATTCGTCTATCTTGACGTTTATGCTTAGCCCCTTGTTTTCTTTATCGTATACCACAGCAATAAACGTTTTCTCGTCCAAACCCGCTACATAGTTTGTAAATCCATCACTGCCCGACAAATCCATTGCTTCCTCAGTGAACCCCTTTTCTTTTACTTTTTTAATGTAATCCTCTACATCCTTTTTCTCAACATCCTCCAGCACTATCACACATCCCGGATTCGCATTGACTGCCGATACAATGGAGCCTTTCTTAAACTCGGGTATAAGGTCTGCCGCACCGCCTTTCGGCCATTCATCGCTACCAAATGTGATTTTTTCTCCTCCCTCGCCTTCAAAGGTTATCCCGCCTTCGCTGATGTCAATTTCGGTGCCGTCGCCGGCGATTTTCTCCAAAACGCCCTCGGTTACCTTTTCCGCTATTTTTTCATTGATTTTTCGTTTAGCATTACAGGCCGCTAAAGAAAAAACCAATACAACACAGAGTAGAACCAAAACAGTTTTTCTTAACACAATAACATTCCCTCTTTCATCAATTTTTTTGAGCCGTGCAGCCGATTTTGACCCTTCCAGCTGCTTGCTTAACCATCCTTTATATCCTAATTCTACTCATATTCACACTGCATGTAATCACCCCCGGGGTGATTTTCTATTCAATTAATTCATATTGCTAATATTGGGTAACCCAGATAATTTATGTTATAATATTTCTGGGACAGGACATGACCCGGTATCCCATGCCGGCTTATTAAACCAACCGGGTTTGGAATTAACGGGGGTATATTATGAAAAGAGGTATCTTTATTATCGCAGCCTTTGTCTTTGTGCTTAGCACAATACTTACAGCCTGCAGCAGCGAGATATTAACCGGCCCCAAAAACCAGGTAGTCCTTACCCTATGGCACAA
>JAAYJF010000164.1 GCA_012523075.1 Clostridiales bacterium
GCACAGGGCCTCCAGTTCCTCCACCGAAACTTCCCTTACCTCAAGGTTGGTAATAGCGGCGATGGATACCCGGTGGTAGTTAAGCCCCCATACCGCGATGAAAGCAAAATACACTACGCTTACTATAGCGGCGGCGACTATCAACTGACGGATTAACAGTGGCAGCCTATTACCCGGGTTCTTTACAAGCCTTAGAGTACCGCGTACCAAACCGACCGCGATAATTACGAATATTAATATTACCATTACCTCGGCAACGGAAAAGGGAAATATTCCAGTCGCGCTGCTAACCGCCTGGGACAGAAACAAGTATATTGATTTCGAATAGTACCGTTCAACCATGCCGGGGTAATGGGAGGCCAGGCCAGCACAGGCCCATGCCAGAGGAAATAGCAGTACTAGATATATTATACCGGGTTTATTTTTGCCGAGCATTACGGTACCAACTCGCTTTTTAAATATAGGCTTCGGTTAAGCTTGCCTGCCGATTTCGTCTATAATATAAACCAATTCCGCAAAAAAGTCCATTGAAATACCATCCTCTGCCATATTTGATATACGGCGCTTTATCTGGGACAACCTCCCTTATGATGCTTGGACTTCCCGTACCCACCGATGACCGGCAAGGTTTGACTTCTAATTATTGTTATGGTATTATTTTTACAAGTTAGTTAAGGAGTGAATTTTCTAAGTGGACGATTCACCTGTACCTGAACGTTTTTTAATAAATTGTCTCTTAGAAACTATTATGACGCGTATTTATGGATAGATGACATGCATCTATCTGCTTCGCGTCTTTTTGTCTTTTTGTTTTATTATATGTGACGAGATAAAAACTTTGCACTGTTGTCATCCTGAGCGGCCTTTAGTCATCCTGAGCGATAGCTAAGGACCTTGCATAACGGTTGTCATCCTGAGCGATAGCGAAGGACCTTATGCCTGATTGCAAAAGATTCTTCACTACGTTCTTAAGCGGCAAAGTCGGATTCTTCTGGCTTTGCCCTCTTAAACTACAAATAAAGGAATGTAATTTTACTAACGCTTTATATAGAATAAAATTTAATCATCACTTTTCTAAGGAGGTCATTTCCTTGTCCGATGGGGAATCCTTTTTGTTACCGCTACTGGTGCAATTAATACTGATTATTATAAACGCCGTGTTTGCCTGCGCCGAGATAGCGATCATCTCCATGAACGACAACAGACTGGCAAAGCTTACCGCCGCCGGCGACCGGCGGGCAATTAGGCTATCAAAGCTGACCGAGCAGCCTGCCCGTTTCCTGGCCACCATCCAGGTGGGCATCACCTTTGCCGGTTTTCTGGCCAGCGCCTTTGCTGCAAACAATTTTTCGGACAGGCTGACAAGCCTGCTAATGGACATTGGTATCAGGTTACCGGTACCCACACTGGATACCATATCGGTCGTTGCGATAACCCTTATTCTTTCGTATATCACTCTGGTGCTAGGGGAACTGGTTCCCAAGCGGGTAGCCATGAGGAACGCCGATAGGCTTGCCCTGGCAATGTCGGGGTTTGTCAGTTTCATTGCAAAACTATTTGCCCCACTGGTATGGCTTCTGACTCTGTCCACCAACGGGGTCCTGCGGCTGTTCAAAATCGACCCCCATGCGGTGGACGATGACATCACTGAGGAAGAGATTCGCATGATGGTGGATAGGGGAAGCGAAAGGGGCGCCATAAATCATACAGAAAAAGAAATGATACAGAATGTGTTTGAATTTGATGACAAAGACGCAGAGGATGTAATGATTCATAGGACCGAGGTATCCATCCTATGGCTGGATGAAAGCGTAGAGCAATGGGAAAAAACAATAATCGAAAGCAGGCATTCCATTTACCCGGTATGTGATGAAACCACTGACAACGTTATCGGAATACTAAAGGCAAAGGACTTTTACGGTACCAAGGATAAAACCCATGAAAATATTGTAAAAAATGTTATAAGGCCAGCATACTTTGTACCCGAAACGGTGCGCACCGATGTGTTGTTTCGGAATATGAAAAAGACCCGGAATCATTTTGCCATAGTACTGGACGATTACGGAGGGATGAGCGGTATAATAACAATGAACGACCTGCTGGAAGAGCTGGTGGGCGACCTGGAAGACGATGATACCATCCCGGAAAAACCGCCGCTTATTGAGCCGATAGATTCCCACACCTGGAAGATACACGGTCTGGCTCCGTTGGAAACGGTTTCGGAACGATTGGGTGTAATGCTACCGGAGGACGATTACGATACCTTCGGGGGATTGGTATTCGGCCTTTTAGGGTTCATCCCCGAGGATGGAAGCACCCCCGAGCTGGAGGGATTCGGGCTTTCAATCAAAGTAACCGAGATTAAGGACCACCAACTGGAAAGGGCGGTAGTATACGTAGAGCGAATAGACCAGAGAAATGGAAGTACCAGCAGCCCGGACTAAAACCCGGGCAGTTTTTATTCCTTACCTTTTTATCGCTCTTGTCTCCAAACTGCCGTACCAGCAGCACTGCCAGCATGGCAAGGCCTATGCCCTTCCCAATGCCTCCTTTACCGCCGCCAAAGCAAGGGCATTGGTTGCGTCTATTACCGGTACCGGCAGGCCTTCGTTTTTAAGAACTATAGGTATCTCAGTGCATCCTGCAATTACACCTTGAGCCCCACTGGCAACCAGGCTCTCTGCTGCATAGGCCAGCAGCCTTGATACATCGGGTCCAGTATTTCCAGCTTTAACCTCCCATATGGCCTTCATGACCATTTCCTGGTGCTCCGGCTTGGGAGTTATTACCTCTATGTTCTTCTCGGCAAATATCTTATGGTAAAGGCCGGCTCTAATAGTTAAGGTTGCGGCCAGCAGGCCTATTATTTCCGTTTTGGGATGTTTTTCGGTAACGTAATCCAGCGTTGACCTCATAATGTGTAGTACCGGAATATTCACGCTCTCTTGCACAACTCCATGCCAGTTGTGTGCAGCATTACATGGAATAAGTATTAGCTCGCAACCGGCGCTTTCCAGCAGTTTTGCGGATTTTATCATATAGGGTCCAGGGTCTTCCCCGCCCCTTAGTATATATGCCATCCTGTCGGGAATCTTTGAGTTGCAATCGATGATTATTCTCAGGTGCTCCTGGTCGGTTTTAGCCGGTGTAGCCTTAAGAACCTTCCTGAACAGGTCTACGGTAGCCTCAGGACCCATGCCGCCGAGTATTCCTACAATTTTTTCTTTCAACCGTTTTCACTCCCCATTAACAGAGTATTTACACGCGGAAAACACCATTACCTATACTCCCTGACGCTTTCCTTGCCGATGAGTACCCTCAGTACCCCCTGGGCCAGGGCAAGCATCTCAAATTCTCCCCGGTAGACAAATATCCTGGTTATGAAGCCAACCCTTTCCCTTATCCAGCCTACCAGCAGCTGGTCATAGGCAAGGCCTCCCGTTAATATTATGCCGTCGACAGCCCCCTTTAGAACGGTGGCCGCCGCCCCAATCTCCTTGGAAATCTGGTAGGCCATGGCTTCGTATACTAGCCTGGCGTTCTCATCACCAGCCTTTATCCGACGGTTTATCTCCATGCCGTCATTAGTGCCAAGATAGGCCACCAGGCCACCGCTGCCTACTATCTTCCTTTGTATCTCATCCCTGGTAAACTCTCCGGAGAAGCATAAATCCAATAGAGAACCCACCGGCAACCCGCCCGTCCTTTCGGGCGAAAAGGGTCCGTCGCCATCAAGGCAATTGTTGACATCCACTATCCTGCCCTCGCGGTGTACACCTATGGAAATGCCTCCGCCCATGTGGGCAACCACAAAATTAAAGTCTCGGTACTCTCCGCCAAGTTCGGCCGCTGCCCTGCGGGCAACTGCTTTCTGGTTCAGCGGATGGTCCTTGGCTTTTCGCTTTATTTCCGGCATTCCCGAAATCCTTGCCAGGTCGTCAAGCTCATCCACAATAACCGGGTCCACCACAAAGGCGGGCAGGCCCAGTGGTTCCGCAATGGATTGGGCAATAACACCTCCAAGGTTGGACGCATGCTGGCCCAATACCCCGGCCCTAAGGTCCTCCAGCATCGCGGGATTCACCCTGTATGTACCACCGGCCACCGGTTTCATATTGCCTCCCCGGCCTACCACCGCATCTAAGCTGCCTAAGGCTATACCGTTGACTTCCAGGCTGTTTAGTATCAGCTCCTTCCTGAAACCATACTGCTCATGAATAGTTTGGTACTCGCCAATCTTTTCTGCAGAGTGCCTGATGGTCTTTATAAACACCTCATTCTCGTCATCATAGACGGCTATCTTGGTAGACGTTGAACCGGGGTTTATAGCAAGTATTCTGTATTTCTTATCCATAGAATTGCCCCCCTAATATGAACGTGTTATTCACATGATGTTATAACCGCCAGGGCTAATAAAGTTATCCCTGCATAACAAGGATGGTTTTGGCCTTGTTACGCAGGGACAATAACAAATTGCTATTCTATTGGTTTTAGCCTTGCTTGGAAATGTCTTAAAACCGGAGGTTCCCATTCTATTCTGTATCCTTTTACCCCGCTGGCCCTTTCCTTTATTGCTATAAGAGCATCTGCCATTAGGTCTATATGAGCTTGAGTATAAACACGTCTGGGGATAGCTAACCTTGTAAATTCAAAATCTGCTTTTAACTGTTCCCCGGTATCAGGGTCATTTCCCAGCATATATGAACCTATGTCACAGGTTCTTATCCCGCTCTCTTTGTATAGCTCTACTGCTAATGCTTGGGCTGGGAATTCATAATAAGGAATGTGGGGGAACATGGCTCTGGCATCTACAAATATCCCATGGCCACCGGCCGGTGCCTGGTATGTGATACCTGCATCATCAAGTCTGCCCGCAAGATATTCTATCTGCCCTATACGATATCTTAAGAAGTCCTCATCTAGCCCTTCATATAGACCTATTGCTAAAGCTTCTAAATCCCGTCCCGATAATCCACCATAGGTGACAAAACCTTCAAAGGATATGGTACGGTTTTTAATTTCCTGGAATATTTCTTTATCTTCTTTGACGCCTATTAGGCCGCCCATGTTTACTATTGTGTCTTTTTTTGCACTCATAGTAAACATATCAGCGTAGCTGAATACTTCCTTAACTATTTCCTTTATAGATTTATTCTCACAGCCCTTTTCTCTTTGCTTAATGAAATAAGCGTTTTCCGCATACCTGGCAGCATCTATTGCGAATTTAATACCATATTTCTTACATATCCCGGATGTATCCTTCATGTTTTGTAATGATACCGGTTGCCCGCCGGCTGAGTTATTAGTAATAGTCATTATAACTATTCCTATGTTTTCCGGGCCATATTTCTTTATCAATGCCTCTAATTTTTCTACATCCATATTGCCTTTAAACGGTACTCTCTTATTAGGGTCTAATGCCTCCGGGACCACACAGTCAAGTGCCCTTGCCCCTGCCAACTCGACATGGGCTCTGGTTGTGTCAAAATGCATGTTTGAAATAGAGTATTTACCTTTACTTAGTAGTGCGCCAAATAAAACCTTCTCTGCGGCCCTACCTTGATGCACCGGTTGGATATATTTGTATCCGAATACATCCTGCGCATTCTCCAGCAATTTCAGGTAACTGGACCCGCCGGCATAGGCTTCGTCTCCCCTCATGACGCCTGCCCATTGGTCTTCACTCATTGCATTGGTACCACTATCTGTTAGCAAATCAATATAAACGTCTACACTTTTGAGGTTGAATAGATTGTACTTTGCCTCGGCAATTTTCTGTTCTCTTTCTTCACGGGAAAGCATTTTAATAGTTTCAACCATTTTAATTCTAAATGGTTCCGGTATGTATTTAACTCCCATTTCAAAAGCTCCTCCCTTTACAATTAATATAGTTGCTTTATCAGTGGTCTTTGCCACTGCACAACTCTGTTAACATAACGTTCTAGCCCATCCAAAACATTATCCAAAATCAGGTATTACCCTATGAATAGGATAACAACTTCGACTAGTGATTGCAAGCATAAAACTGCTCCCGCATGGCTTGCATCTGTATTACAGTTTGGCCTGGATATCTGTTCTTCGCACCATTTAAAGGCTTTCAGCATGCCCACTCGCCTTATCGGCAAACGCCTCGAAGCTATAGCCCTTTACCTGGATTCCTGTTAATACGTGCTGTCGGCCCTCATCCGCGATGCCACGCTATCGGCTAAAGCAGGAAGACCCTATGTGCTTCAGCTTTCGTGATTATTCCGTTATATTAGCTCTCTCCGGAGCTGTTCTCCACTCTTATTAGATAAATAAGCAGGGGCGATGTCTATTACTGTTTTAGCACCGGATACCCCCTCCCGGTTTAAGCGGTACGCAGCCCTTGCAAAGGCAACTAATACATTTGCCGTAAATTCCGGGTTTGAATTTAGGCTTAATTTATATTCAATTCTATGGTTATTCTGACCATCAAATCCTGTTTTTCCGTAACGAATAACTAACCCACCATGGGGCAGCTTGCTATGGTTTTCTTTTAGTTCTTCCTCGGTAATAAAGTGTACCTCAGTTTTATATTCCGAAAAGTAATCCGGCATCGTTTTTATTTCGTTTTCTATCCAAGTTTTGTCGGCGCCTTCTTCTGCAACTACAAAGCATTCCCTCCTATGCTTTTCACCCGCTGTAAGCACCGGCATATCTCCTCTTCTAACTGCTTCTATTGCATTTTCCATTGGAATAGTATACTGCGTTGCATCCTTGACACCTTTTATTCTTCTAATAGCATTGGAATGTCCCTGGCTGATGCCCTTTCCCCAAAAAGTATAAGTGTTACCTTCAGGTAGAATTGCATCTGCATACATTCTGTTTATCGAGAACATTCCCGGGTCCCATCCGCTTGAAATAATGCTCACTTTACCGGATTCCAATGCACTCTTGTTCATGGTATCAAAATAGCCCGGTATTTGGGCATGATTATCATAGCCATCAACCGTATTGAACATGCTGGCAAATACGGGGCCAAGCTCCGGCATATCAGACATGCTCCCGACGCACAGTATCATAACATCGATTTGGTTTGTCATGTTTTTTGCACTGTCAATGTGATAGACCGGAATGTTTTTTGTAATTGTTGCTATCGTTGACGGGTCACGTCTTGTGAATACTCCTGCAAGCTCCATATCTTTGTTATAACGAATAGCCTGTTCTACGCCTTTTCCAAGGTTTCCATAACCTAAAATCCCGATTTTCATTTTGCTTTTCCTCCTAATGTACCGGGTACTCCCCGGTTTGTTGTTAATCTTTTTATTGCAAATGTAATAATCCGTTATTGGGGTATCAAGTCATCTTTTGTGCATCCTTCTAAATCCTCCAGCCTTTCCTGAGCAGCCATTATGTCTGTTTCGTCTTTTGCAATAGCCAAGCCTTTTTATATAACCCTCTAGCTTTTTCATAATCATTATTCTTATCGAAAAAGTAAATGTCATCCCAGCAGATATTTCTCCTTTGCAAAATATCCCCATAAAGAGTTTGGTATTTTTTACACTTGTATATACAATGATTGTACCATAAAATGCTTTATCCCTATACTACATTTCGGGATAAATCCCCATCGCCTTCGAAATGACTTCTGATTACTCATATATTCAACCCGGTTGCTTGCAGTGTTAAAAAGAAGCCTATTTTTATTAATTATAGCCTCTGCGGTACAATTGGTTGATTATATAGCAGTTAAGAGGTAAAATATAATTATAATATTACTACAAGGAGCTGATATTATGCAGATAAAACCATCCGCAGCTATAAGACAGAATTATAACGAAATCGCGACTTTATGCAAATCCACTGGTGAACCAGTATACCTTACCAAAAACGGAGAGGGTGACCTCGTGGTAATGGATATTGAGTCGTTTAGCCGGCGTGAAAAAATGTTGAAGTTGCGGGAAGAACTGCTGGCAGTTGAAGAAGACCGCCTGGCAGGACGGCTGGGAGTTACACCGGATGAGCTGAATAGGTATCTTGATGATATTATTGACGAGGTGGAACATGGAAAAGAAGCCTCAGTATAATGTGATTGTCTCGGACCGTGCCCGCCGGATGCTCGCGGAACATGTTCAGTTTCTGGCACAGAAAAGCCCCTCCGCCGCTCGCAAAGTGAAAAACGACCTAATAGATGGTATTCGCTCCCTGCATAAAATGCCGGAACGCTATCCGTTTCTTTATGCTGAATTTATACCGTCCAATAAATATCATAAAATGTTTGTTGAGAGATGGTATTTAATACTTTATCAAGTAAAGGACCAGACGGTATATGTTGATTATATTGTTGACTGTCGGCAGGATTATGGATGGCTTATGCGTTAGTGCTTATGTTTTAAGAATCAGACGCTTACAATGAATGGTGCTCTAAATGAAGTTCCACATTGTTGGGTTTTCAACTCACAAAAAACAGGCAACATTCCTATAAAAAACTCCTCCTTGGTTTGGTCGTAGTGTCAAAAGTTTCAAAGGAACCTTAAGATTTAAAAATAATAGGTTTGAGCTTTTACGGACCCATTAATCCTGGGCTTTACGTTTCCTGCCTACCTCTATACCGGACTGAAATACAGTGCCCCGGACAATCATGTCCGTCCCAAATTTACTGCGGATACTGTCAACCGCCTTATCTAGCTTCTTTCCCCGTTCCCTCTCAATATTAGGAAAAAAGGATTGCTGCTCGTA
>JAAYJF010000019.1 GCA_012523075.1 Clostridiales bacterium
AATCAGGCGAAGTAATAACTCCTTATACGTTAAAAGCAGAAATGGCCACCTCTTATTTTACAGGAGTACAGATACCAACTGGACTTACGCAAGCAGAAGCAGGGCTAGTGGGCGGAGGCTTAATAGTACCCAACCCTATGCTTGAACAAAGGGTATCTATGGTTAATAGAAGGGCAATAGGTTTAATTGCTGCTTTAATAAAGTTCAAAACAAACGTTTTATCTAATGTTTTAAGCTGCAGAATGTTTACGTTTAATTATCCCTTGCTAATCATACACATTAGGCGTGAAGCGGAATTATACCTATTAACCATTAAGAGGCTTCAAAATAGAGAAGAAATAAATCTAAAAAGGGAAGCTTATGAACAGGAATTTTTCTGGAATAGGCAAATGGCGGAACATGCAAAATTTATACGTGGATTACTTGACCCTACAGAAAACGATTTAATCAATATAGCTAACGATTTTGGAAATGAATTTGACCAGTTGACTGCTGAAGCAAAAGAAGCAATGGATACCACTGCACCATTGTCAAAAGTAACGGAAGACAGCTTAGAAGCAACTCAGGAATTAAAGGACTTCAAGGCACAAGGTACCCAGGGAATTCTTTCTTGCAACATCAGGTCAATTATTATTCCACTGCTGGGCGACCATGTATTACGTGAAGCGAACCATTATATACGTTTGTTAAAAATGTTTGAAGAAATTGAAAAGAGCCATCCATAACAAAGGATGGTTCTTTTTGTATACGGCAGATTATGGTCAATTTAAGCCGAAATTAAGCCTATTCGGAGATATTGCTGCTTTCGCACCAAATTAGTTGTGTTGACAACTAATTATAAAAGAATTATCATATGAATTATAAATACATCACAGGAAAGCAGTGACTATATGAGACAGAATATTTCTGCAGACGAAAAATTCGATAAGATGGTTAACACATCGGTGCCCAGGCTGGTGTCCACTTTAGCTGTACCTACCATAATAAGCATGCTCATTACCTCTGTCTATAATATGGCAGATACTTTTTTTGTAAGTAAAATAGGTACCAGTGCTTCGGGAGCGGTGGGTGTAGCTTTCGCACTTATGGCGGTCATACAGGCAATAGGTTTTACGATTGGTACGGGCTCCGGGAATTATATATCCCGGCTGCTTGGGCAAAAAAACAGGGACCAGGCGTCAAAGGTGGCGGCCACAGGGTTTTTCACCGCCCTGGGCTTGGGCGCAGTCCTTATGTTGCTGGGCCTTGTTTTTTTGGACCCACTGGTTTATGCGCTGGGGGCTACCGAAACCATTGCTCCCTACGCCAAAAGCTATATAAAGTACATACTCATAGGTATGCCCTACATGGCGGCTTCCTTTGTACTTAATAACATTTTACGCTACCAGGGCAGCGCATTTTTCGGGATGCTGGGCATAGGTACCGGCGGTTTGCTCAATATCATACTGGACCCCATATTTATATTTAAGCTGAACATGGGTACCGGCGGTGCTGCACTGGCCACCATTATAAGCCAGTTTGTAAGCTTTTGCATATTATTTTTCAATTGTGGCATTGGCGGAAATATAAAAGTCAGGTTTAAGAACTTTACACCAAAATGGGAAATATACAAGGAAATCCTAAGGGGCGGTTTGCCGTCCTTTTACCGTCAGGCCCTGGCCAGCGTTTCGATGATTTGCCTGAACCAGGCCGCCGGGCCCTTCGGGGACGCGGCCATTGCGGCAATGTCCATCGTTGCGCGCACCTTCCAATTTGCAATATCGGTGATAATTGGCTTTGGGCAGGGTTTCCAGCCGGTATGCGGGTTTAATTACGGTGCCGGGCGGTATGACCGTGTGTGGAACGCATTCTGGTTTTGTATAAGGACAACGGTAGCCGTGATGGCAGTGACCGGCGCTACAGGGTATGTGTTTTCCAAACAGGTGATTGCCTTTTTCCGGAAGGAAGACCTTGATGTAATTGCAATAGGTGCCCGGGCACTGCGGTTCCAATGCATGGTGTTCCCGCTTTCTTCCTGGATAATTACGACCAATATGATGCTGCAGACCATAGGAAAAGGAACTCAGGCCTCCATTCTGGCCATATCCCGCCAGGGCCTGTTTTTCCTGCCGGCCATCCTGGTCCTGCCGCGTATTTTTGGTATTACCGGCATCCAGGTCTGCCAACCGGTGTCGGATGTTTTCTCGTTTCTGGTGGCAATCCCATTGGGGGTTGCTACGCTGAGAGAATTAAAAGCCAAGCATAAGGAGCAGAAGGATCGGCTAAAACTCAAAGAAAGCGTAAAAGGAGTTACGGTATGACGGGGAAATATATTAACAAGATAATTTCCATTTTATACAGGTACAATCAATGCTTTTTTGCCAAAAAGCTAAAAGAAAATTCTCTGTCCATAGATGTCGCTCACATTCCGGCCCTGATGCAGGCATACAGGAATCCCGGCATAACCCAGGATGGGATTTCAACGAATGTGGGAATGGACAAGGGAACCGTTGCCCGTACCGTCAAGCAGCTTGAGGATGCGGGCTTGATTATACGGAAAACCGATGAAAATGACAGGCGGGCAAACCACATTTTTGCGACCCCAAAGGGACTTGAAATTAAGGAGCAGGTATTTAAGATAATAGAAGAACTGCACGGGGTTTTGTATCATGGATTTGATGCCGGGGAAATCGAACAGGCGTTTTCTTATATTGAGCGCATGAAGGACAACATGGACAGCTTTATCAAGGGTGAAGGGGATAGATAGCGAAACTACCGGCCGCGAACAGGCGGTTTAGAAAAGTCCGGTACGGGCAAAACCAACCTGACCCGGCAGACACAAATAGCTGGTTCCTATTGAGGTTTCAGTTTTTTTGGTATAATATACCTGGGCAAAAAGGGAACTATTTATTCCGTCAAAGCGTCTAAAAATAAGAGTTAGTGTGATTAATTCCAGAATCGTGTAAAGGGGCGTCGGAGAAATGTATAAAAGACTTAAGAAACACAGCATTTATTTGATTGCACTACTTTTGACCGCATTTTTATTTGTCGGGTGGAGTGTCCTTCCTGGGATGGCTGCCACCGATATTAGGCTTGTGATTGACGGCAGCGTAATAGAGACTTCACCCCAGCCGTTTATCCACAACGACCGCACGTTAGTGCCGCTACGCGTTATTTCGGAACAGCTGGGGGCGGACGTGGGGTGGAACGACGAGGACAGGACGGTACATATTAAAAAAGGTGATCGCTCTGTACTTCTGCGTATTGACAGCCGCCTGGTTGAGTACGACCGGGCAGGCGCAAAGACCTACAATGTAAGCGACGTGGCACCCTTTATCGTGGAGGATCGCACCGTTGTGCCCCTTCGCCTGGTGAGCAATGCCCTGGGGGTGGATATAGGCTGGGATAATTCCACAAGGACGGTATCTATAGATTCTTCTAAAACCGCAGCCATAACACCCTTCTATGACATGCAGATATCCTCGGTAAGCCCGGGGCAGGTAATAACCGGGGAAACCGAGCTTGCAGCTGTCTTTCCCGGCGGAGTGCCGACGGGAGCTTCCGAGATAAAGTACCTGCTGCTTGACCCGGGTACCGGACGGGGAGTTGTCGTTGCCAGGGGAGGCAGCATGACCGGTCGGTATACCTGGCTTCCGGATATGAAGAAAGCCGGGCAGATGGTCCTTGCGGCCGTTCTATACGATGCGAACGGGGACTTTTTGGCCGGTACCGCCATACCGGTGCAACTGGCGGTGCAGCCAAGGGTCGCACTGGCAGGAATAACCGAGGGACAGGTGCTACAGGGAGACGTTATTCTAAGGCCGGACCTTAACTTTGTGGCCTCCTATGTAAAATACGAGATTACAAATATAGACAAAAACAAGACATTTACCACCAGTGAACTGGACCCCCAGGGGACCTATACATGGTCACCCATGTTCGAGGATAATGGGAACGTTACCTTTAGGGTGATAGCCTACGACCATGCGGGACAGGCCTATGGAAGCCAGCCGGTGTCTGCAAGGGTTAATTTGACTAAGAAGCTGGAACTGCGGGGGGTAAGTGACGGCAGCACGGTGGAAAAACCGGTTACGTTGTCGGTATCCCGAAACTTCCAGGTAAGCGAGACCGAATACGTAATGAAGGACCCAACAACCGGAGCAGAAGAGGTGCTAGCAAGGGTGGGATATGTAAGCCACCGGTGGTTCCCCGGTACCGACCTTACCGGGGCGAAGGAATTGTTTGTCCGTGTCAAGGATACCTCCGGGGTTACGCACACCAGCGAAAGCGTTACTGTTAGGCTGACCGGTGCTCCCAAGCTGCTGCTGGAGGGCGTGGGCCCGCAACAGGTGGTTACCGGGCCCCTTGAGCTGAAGGTTACAAGCAATGCCTTTTTACAGGATATCCAGTTTGTTTTGATTAACCCCCAGACCGGTGCGAAAAGGGCTATTGCCGGCGGCCAGGACGCCAGCGCAGCCTATACCTGGACACCGACCAAGGGTGACGAGGGCCAGTGGAAGATGCAGGCGGAAGGAACCCTTTCCTCGGGTGCCAAGATAAGTAGCGAAGCGGTACCCTTCAGGGTATACCTTGGGACGCTTTATTCTGCAAAGCCGGTGGTGGAGAAGGATAAGTTCCTTGACCTGGCATCAAACCTTGCCGATGCGTCCTGGCGCAAGACCGGCATGTCGGCGGCACTACAGACCGCCCAGGCCATACTGGAAACCGGGTGGGGGCAGAGCGTACCGGTGGATAAATATAACGGCAAGTTTTCGTATAACCTGTTTGGCATAAAGGGCACCGGGCCCGCCGGCTCGGTGGTGTCCAATACCTGGGAGGAGTACAACGGCCAGGCCTTCAGAGTGGATGCTAATTTTAGGGCGTATAATAATGTAAACGAAAGCTGGGCAGGTCATAAGGACCTTTTACTCACTGCCAGCCGGTACCAGCCCTTCAGGGAGGTTATGCACGACAGCACCCAGGGTGCCTGGGCATTAAGAAGGGCAGGGTACGCTACCGATTCCCAGTACCCCATTAAGCTTATGAATATAATAAAGACCTACGGCCTTGAAAAACTGGACGAGATTGGGATTTAACGC
>JAAYJF010000027.1 GCA_012523075.1 Clostridiales bacterium
CGTAGTTGGTAGTTCGTAGTTCGTAGTGTATGTGACCTTAACAAGGACATTTTCTGGTCACAGAAGAATTCTGATGAGGTCATTCCGCAGAGGAGAATACCTGTGTGATCTGGTGCCTGGTACCTGCGACCTGCGCCCTAATACCTAGCACCTAGTACCTGTGATCTGTAACCTGATTAAATGGAGGTGCCTTATTTTGAATAAGTTTAATATTGCTAAAGAGTGCTCCCTGCTCCTTGACAGCAACGACCCGCTAAAACATTTCAGAGACCGGTTTTATATACCCAATGGCAAAATCTATATGGACGGTAATTCCCTCGGTCTCCTGTCAAGGGATGCCGAAGAATCACTGCTAAGCGCCCTTAGGGACTTCAGGGAGCTTGGCATAGACGGATGGATGGACGGAGAGCCTGCCTGGTTCACCTTTGCTGAGGAGTTGGGTGCAAAACAGGCCTACCTTGTGGGGGCACAGGAAGATGAAGTAATTGTCCATTCCTCAAACACCGTTAACCTTCACAACCTTGTTTGCACCTTTTTTAAGCCCAAGGGCTGCAGGACCAAAATACTTATGGATGAGCTAAATTTCCCCTCCGACCGGTACGCCATAGACAGCCAGTTGCTGCTGCACGGCCTTGACCCCGCAAAACACGCGGTGGTTGTTAAGAGCCGGGACGGAAAAACCATAGAGGAAGATGACGTGGTAGAAGCAATGACCGATGACGTTGCACTGGCGGTGCTGCCATCGGTGCTTTATCGCAGCGGCCAGCTGCTTGATATAGAATACCTTACGGCGGAGGCCCATAAACGGGGCATCATAATAGGATTTGATTGCTGCCATTCGGTGGGGGCTGTGCCCCACAGCTTTTCCGAATGGGGTACGGACTTTGCCTTTTGGTGCAATTACAAATACTTAAACAGCGGCCCGGGAGCCACCGCCAGCTTATATGTAAACCGCAAACACTTTGACAAGGCCCCGGGGCTTTGGGGCTGGTGGGGATATAACAAATCGAAACAGTTTGATATGGACCCGGACTTTAGGCCGGCGCCGGATGCCGGAGCCTGGCAGATTGGGACGGTGCATCTCTTTAGCACAGCCCCGATTCATGGGTCCATGAAAATATTCACTGAGGCCGGTATAGATAACATAAGAAAAAAGTCCCTAAACCAAACAGAGTATCTCATGTTTCTTATAGACAACTTGCTTACAGGAGAGCCCTATAATTTCAAAATTGGAACCCCCAGGGATCCCAGCCGCAGAGGCGGCCACGTGGCGCTTGAGCACGACAGTGAAGCCATAAGAATTAACTCAGCCCTCAAAAAACGGGGAGTTGTACCGGACTTCCGTTTCCCCAACGTAATACGCCTGGCACCAATTGCCCTCTATACCTCCTACCATGAAATCTGGCAGGTAGTACAGCATATTAAAGAGATAATTGATTCAAGGGAATACGAGGCCTTCCCCAAAGAAAGGGGAACCGTTTCGTAAACCCGATGAGATTATCCTCGTTTCATTGCTGAAGGAAGACCCGATTACTTAGACACAAAAGGCTTCATGAAGCGGGTATTCATGAAGCCAAATTTATATATCTAAAACATGCAGAGTTGGTGCTCCGTGCCTATTTTATTGCTGTAATACGCTTTTCAATCACGTCCCACACCCCGGCGTCCTCAAGGCCGAGCCTCCACAGCGCGATACCGCCAATATTGTACTCCTCGACAATATCCAGCTTGTGCTCCAGGCTGTATTTGCTCTCGAACCATACCTCGTGGGACTGGCCGTTTTCACGGTATTTAAAATAGGGTACCCTGGCGGTATCGTCCCACTTAATACTTGCTCCACTGGAGGATGCAATGCTTGTCGCCTGGGCATAGGAGATGTACCGCGCACCCTTTTTGCCCACCGTCCAGTCAAAACCATAACCGGGGATACCCATCAGTATCTTGTGTGCCGGCATTTGCCCCACCGCATACTTCATCACTTTTCTCACCCAGTTGTAGGAAGCCACCGGCCCCGGGCCGCTGGAATACCCGTGCTCGTCGTAGGTCATTATTGCCACATAATCCGAATATCGGGCAATTTCTTTATAGTCAAAGGGCCCTGACCAGGTATTTTTCAAATTGTCGGTTGTCTTCGCCGGTACGCAAACGGTTATCTTGTATCCCTTGGGCGACAGCCTCCCATACAGTTCCTTAATAAGCGCTGAGAACCGGTCCCTGTCCGAAACGTATATGCTCTCAATATCAATGTTTATTCCGTCGTAATTGAATTGGTCGACAATATTCTCCACGTTATCAATAAAAACCTTGCGGCTTTCCTTGCTGGCCAACATCTTCTTTGCCAGTTCCTTGCCGTTGGCTTTGCCGCCGTACAGCAGGTTGTGTATAAGCATAAGCACCTCCATATCCTGGTCATGGGCCTTGGCAATTATCCGTTTCATTTCCTGCGCGGTAAACCCGTCCTCGGGGTGGTGCTCCTGAAGCTTGCTTCCGTCCGTTGGAGAAAGCCTGTACCAGAATGGTGCCACGGCGCTAATGCTTTTGCCGTACGTAATCATCCTGTCGTAGGAACTGGGGTGAATATATTCATCGTCCACATAGAAACCAAGTATATACCGGCTGCCCGCCTTGGAGCCCGGAGATTTGCCGTCATCCTTCCCGTATGTATCATCTTCGTTTTGGCTCCCGGGTTGCTCGCTGTCATCCTGGCCTTCGCCCGCAGACCCGGTATCGTCCTCGTTCTGCTGTCGGTTCCAAGACTTCCCGTATCCCGGTTTTTTAACGGGTCCTCTTGCCCCTTCGGTGTCTTCCGCCCCCGCTATCACCTTTACCATGGATAAAAAACCGCTACGCAGCAGATGGTTTTCTGCCATCTCCTCTTCTCCGGAGCCTGCCAAGCCTTCATCCGCCGGAGCGGAGTAAAATCCGCCAAGTATAGTTACAAGCGCCAGCGCCAGAATAGACACCGCTACAAAAATAGCTCTTCCTTCTAATATTGTATCCATTGAAGTCCCCCTGCCCTTATGCCGTCCTTTAAATTGTACCATGCACTATACTTGCTATCACCCTGTAAAACATGGCAGAAGCTCTCGCTACGCTTACCGGCTCCGGTTGCGCCACTATTACACCGGTGCCGCCCCACTTCACCGGCAACTTCCCGGACGCCCTGGCATTATATCAAGTACTAATAATGGAGGATTTTCCGTTGCGGGATGGAAATGATAAACATGTAACAGTAAATATAGCCAAAGAGGGTATGCAAATGGATATAGTAAGCGCATGTCTTTGTGGTATTAACTGCAAATACAACGGAAAAAACAATCTTAACAAAGACCTAAAAGAAAGGGTAATGCGAGGAGAACTGCTACCGGTTTGTCCGGAAGTTTTAGGCGGCCTTTCCATACCGCGGATGCCGTGCGAGATTAGAAACGGCCGGGTTTATGCCAAAGACGGCCGGGACGTTACCGAAAAATTCACCGACGGTGCACGAAAAACCCTGGCAATCGCCAAGGCTGCCGGTGCCAAAAAGGCCATCCTCAAACAAAGGAGCCCCTCCTGCGGTTGCGGCAAGATATACGACGGAAGTTTTACAGGAAAGATTATTGAAGGAGACGGCATAACCGCCACCCTGCTAAAACAAAACGGAATTGAAATTCTAACTGAAGAGGACCTTTAATAAAAAAACTTTCGGACAACAACTAACCGTCCGAAAGTCAAATCTTGATGGTCGGAGTGAGAGGATTTGAACCTCCGGCCTCTGCGTCCCGAACGCAGCGCTCTACCAAACTGAGCCACACCCCGGTCTTTCAATTGCTACCACATTATTAACGCGGTACTACCATAGTATTACCGCAGTGCTACCACAGTAGTATAACTGAAAAACGATAAAAAATCAACTGTATTGCGGTGGAAATATCGCTAAGTACTGCTATTTTTATTGCGTAAAACCGCCTGTAACTACTCTTTAACACCACTTATCCCCTTGTGACAACAACCCCGTCCCCATGTTATACCTTTGTCATAAAGGGCCGCCGACCGGGTCAAGGACCGGCAGCCCTTTAATTCTTTACTTAAGCAGCATTTCCTGTAGCACTCCAACTCCCTTTCCAAGTTCCAACGGCATGCCTACCCTATACAGGGCCCTTTCTATGGTGGCTATTACTGAAACTAAATCATGTTTGTCAATGTTACCCATGTGTCCCAGCCGGAACATCCTACCCGCATAGGCTCCCAGTCCACCGGCTACCATTATGCCTTCCTCCGCCAGAAGGGCCCTGAACTTGGCATCGTCTATGCCTTCGGGATAAACCAGGTTGGATAGTGTAACCGCCCTGTAGCTTTCATTGGCCAGTATTTTGAAGCCCAGTGTCTCAAGGGCCGCCTGCATTGCAGCAGCGTCCTTTCTATGCCTTTGATACCTATCCTCCAGCCCTTCCTCTTTGATAATCCGAATCGACTCTTTAAGCGCCCATACCATATTAACCGCCGGTGTTGCATAGTACTTGGACGGGTCCTTCATAATGGGGAGCCATTTTTCGAAATCAATAAAATATTCCGCTATGGCCCCTAGCTCTTTACGCCGCTCCATTGCCCTTTGGCTCGCCCACAGCATTGTAAGACCGGGAGCGACTCCAAAGGCTTTCTGGGTACCGGTAAATAGTATATCTATGCCCATGTCATCCACGTATTCTGGCTCGGCTGCGGTCGCACAGACACCGTCTACTATGTATATGGTATCCGGGAAGTCCCTCATTACCCTCCCAATTTCGGCCACCGGCGCGCAAACCCCCGTGGAGGTATCCACATGGGTAACCGTCATGGCGGCATATTTCTTCTCGCCCAGCTTTTCCTTTATTTTTTCTACCGGAATTATCTCGCCCCACTCGCTGGCTAATATATCCACGTTAAGGCCTTTTCTTTTGCCCAATTCTATAAATCTGTCTCCAAAAAAACCATGAGAAACTACAAGTACATTATCGCCCTTTTTCGTCGTATTGGCTATAGCCATTTCCATACCCATGGTTCCGCTACCCGCAACAACGAAAACTTCACCGCTGCACCTGAACAAGTCCTTCAAATCCTCAAGAAGCTCCTTAAAGTCCTTTACGAATTCGGGGTCTCCAAAGGCCACTGTCTCCCTGCCCATCTGGTCCTGTATAGACCTTACCACGGGAGTTGGGCCTGGAATCATAACTAACTTTCTGGTTTTCATAGGAACCCTCCCCTTGTTTATTTTATGTTTTATTATCCCAATTTAATTATAACCCAGTTAGCGGCCAAATAGAAGAAGAAGTCGAAAATGCCATTAAATAACCGCTACTTTAACTCCACCACCGTAACGCCATCCCCGCCTTCCCCGAAGCTGCCCCTCCTGAATGAGGCCACATACCGGTTGGACCTCAAGAGCTGCTGTATGCCACTCCTTAGTACGCCGGTGCCCTTCCCATGGATTATTACCACCTGTTTTAGGCCGGAAAGGTGGGCATCGTCAAGATATTTATCCACATTTATCATTGCGTCCTCCAGGACCTGTCCCCTCACATCCACTTGGGCTGAAATGGTAGCTGCCTTTGACAGGGACCTGGTACTGGGTTTGGTTTCCCTTGGCAAGCTTTCCTCTTCCACCTTCTCCAGGTTGCCTAGCTTTACCTTTATCTTCATAATGCCTACCTGCACCAGCGCTTCGCCATCGTCGTATTTTTCCAGCAGGGTACCTTTCTGCCCCAGGCTTAGTACCCTGACCGGGTCGCCGGGTTTTAGGTCCCTAGGCTCTTTGGCGGCACGCTCTTCCATTATACCGGTACTCATAGCCTCCTCCAGTTTTTCTATATCCCACCGTATTTTTTGCCTTACCTGCTCAATCCTTCTGTTCCTCTCCGCGCTCTCAATGTCGGCAAGGCTTCTTAGTTCCTTGATCAGTTCCGTCGATTCCTCCCTGGCCCTTTCAAGTATTTGCTTGGCCTCCAGTCTAGCCGTATACAGCATCTTTTCCCGTCTTTCCTCAATTTGCTTAACCTTCTGCTTGTAATCTGCCCTAACCTTCTCCACTTCCTGCCTCAAGCGCTGCGCCCATTCCTTTTCCTGCTCGGCTTCTTTTTTGTTCCTCTCCAAGTCCCCGATAATGTCTTCAAACCTGACATCCTCGCCGGAAAGGTACATGGAAGCGTTTTCGATAAGCCTCTCGCTTAGACCCAGCCGCTTTGAAATCTCAAAGGCGTTGGACTTGCCCGGGATGCCTATTGTAAGCCGGTAGGTAGGGCTTAAGGTTTCCACGTCAAACTCCACGCTGGCGTTTTCCACCCGCTCCTTGGCAAGGGCGTATTGTTTGAGCTCACTGTAATGAGTAGTGGCTATGGTACAGATCTCCTTACCGTGAAGGTAGTCCAGTATCGCCATAGCCAGGGCTGCTCCCTCGGTGGGGTCGGTCCCGGCACCCAGTTCGTCCAGTAGAACAAGGCTACCCCTGCCTGCCTGTCTAAGTATATCCACTATGTTGGTCATATGGGACGAAAAAGTGCTTAGGCTTTGTTCTATGCTCTGCTCGTCGCCGATGTCAGCAAAAACGTCCCTGTATATGGTAAGCTCGGTTCCTTCCTGGCAGGGAATCTGCAGCCCCGCCTGCGCCATCAGTACCATAAGGCCCACCGTCTTTAGGGTCACCGTTTTACCTCCGGTATTGGGACCCGTTATTACAAGCACGTCAAAGTCCTTGCCCAGGTGACCGCTCACCGGCACCACATCCTTCGGGTCTATTAGCGGATGCCGTGCCTTCTTTAAATTAATATATCCTGATGTATTGTAAAGAGGCCGGCTTGCTTCCATTTCAAGCCCCAATTTCCCCCGGGCGAACATTACATCCAACTCGATCAGGGTTGCCATATCCGCCTGGATATCGTCCAGTATTTCGCTTACAAGCAGCGTGAGGGTGGACAGTATCCTTTCAATCTCTAGCTTTTCCTTAGCGTGTAGTTCCCTCATTCTGTTGTTTAGCTGGACCACCGCCATGGGCTCAATAAAAAGCGTAGCCCCCGTGGAGGACTGGTCGTGTACTATGCCGGACACATTGCCCCTGTACTCCTGCTTTACCGGAAGTACGTACCTGTCCCCCCGGGTTGTGACTATTGTATCCTGTAGGTATTTCTGGAAGCTTGCGGAAGCCACCATCGAGTTAAGCTTTGCTCTTACTTCCTCATTGGCCGAGCCTATCTGCCTTCTAATACTCCTAAGAGCAGGGCTTGCATCATCGGCTATATGCCCCGGGCCCTCTATACATCTTGATATTTCCCTTTCCACCTTCGGGTGGGGAATAAGGTTCTCCGCCATGGACCTTAGAATATGAAACCCTTCTTCCCGGCCCCCCCTTGGGGTTTTCATATAATCCTGCATATTGGCAGCACAGCGCAGCAGGTCGGCAACTGCCAGCAGTTGCTCGGTATCCAGCACTCCTCCGGCCTCCACCCTCTTTAGCACTGCTCCCAAATCGGCAGCGCCTCCCAATGGAGGCGAACCCTTTTTTACCAGCGCCATGATACACTCGGCGGTCTCCTGCTGCAGCCTTTCCACCTCTTCCAGGCTGAGTGAGGGCCTTATCTGCAGGCATTTTCTTTTCCCCGCCTCCGATGCGGCCATTTCAGAAAGCCTTTTTACAATTTTATCGAACTCAAGCATTTTTAATGTTGTGTCCCTCATTTTCCCGCTCCTTTGTTTCATCGCTCAGCGCCCGGCCGCTACGGCATGTGCTCTATGCTCCCAGCCGGGCTCAACAATTCGGGTTTGTATGTCACAAAACCGTTCTATCTTTAGATTCTTTAATATTATATCAGTTAGACAGGCTTTTTAATATATATCAATATCGCAATAAGGTGTTTGATAATCCAAAGTCAACAATAAAACCTCTATCACAGCTTTTGATTTTTGTTCGGTGTAAGGCTTCTTCTCCTAATTCATAGTCTTATTCTAACTCGTTTGACCTATTTTGTCTGTCTTGTTTTATGGGTTCACTATAGATTGCCGGCTCTGCGGAATTCTTTGCCTACTAAAAATCACTATGTGAATGGAGTGTAATACAAGCCGTATTTTCGGTTTATAATATGTGGAATTCATGCAAATAACGTTATTTTACGGCAGAAAATTAATATTGTTATTTATGTAAGTTTATAGTATAATCAGTTAAATGTAAGGTTTGTACATACAGGGCGGACATTTGTCCGGGTAGACTGGAAATTTTTATTTTCAATAAG
>JAAYJF010000024.1 GCA_012523075.1 Clostridiales bacterium
ACGCCGGAATACACCACGTTAAGTTTTTCTTCAGCAATGGGGTACAGGCCCTTAACCCCGTCGGCAATAAATTTGCTGACGGTTGTTATAAACTCCACGCTGTTGATGCATTTCAAAGCTCTTTCTTTGTTTATCTTGTTGGGCAGAAACATCTCATTGTGCAAACTGAGGCTAAAAGCACTACCCGAAGCCTGCTCCTTTAGAGGCAGCACCCAAAGCGGCCGGTTAAACACGTGTATCAGATTATATTCATCCGAAATACCCGCCTTAATGTTGTCCAGGTACTCATTCTTGGTTCTTCCCCGCACCCTTTTGTACCGGACATTCCCGAACACTTCCTCATCGGGTAGTTTATCGCTTTTTAGGCTGAATACGGTTATGTCATGGTGCTTGGATAAATAGGGCAACACGCCTTCGATGTATATCTGTATGGCTCCTCCGGAAACCGGGGGAACCGGTAGTTTTTCGGTGCATACAAAGGCTATTTTCATGGGCTCTCACCGCCAAACATGCCCTTAAGCACCGGAAGTTTAGACCTTTCAAAGGCCGCCGCCCGCTCTATTTTACCGGCGGGTACCGGTTTGTTCTTTTTATACAGGTTCTTTACCTCACCAAAGAACCAATGGGGAAACATAAGGTCAATGGCCAGTACCTGTTTCTCCTCCGTCGAAAGCTTCCTGCCCTTTTCGTACCATTCCACTATCTGCAAAGTCCTGCCCCTGTCCCAGCCGCCACCGTCCTCCGATTGTTTACCTATTATCTTTCGTAGGTCCCGGGCTGCCAGGTCATAAGTGGCACCATCCAGGTCCAGCACGTATACGTCCTGTCCCATAAGGAGTGCGTTACCCTTGCCGTAGTCCTGGTGGCACAGGGGATGCTGCTGCTGCTCGGTGGAAGTAAGGTCGTTATAGGGGGATTCCCCTATTGTCCTTATTGCCCTATCTGCTATCTCCAGCACAGAATCAACGTGTTTTAGATAGCATGCATGGTCTTGCCTATCCCTGTTCTGCAGTGCCGTTTCCTTCCACGCCGCCAGGTTAGTGCGCATTGACTGGTACTGCCCCGGCCATCTACCCAGCTTGGAAGAAACCCTGGCTTCCCCCGGTGGCGTATACCCGATTGAGGCTTGGTGCACCCGGGCAAGGCCCTCCACCGCCAGGGCCAGGTCACCGGGGCTGTCAAAGTTTAAGTCCCTTCCTTCAATCCAGCCGTACAGAACGAATACCTGGTTCTCATATAGGGTTACCGCATTGCCTTTTTTGTTGGGTATTACCTTTGGTACTTTTCCTCCATTACCGTGGATATAAACCTGAGCGTTTACCGAAAAGTATGCCCTTTCCGGCGAGTGCCTCAGCCTTTTTAGGCACATTACCTCCCCATTGTCGGAGAATTTCCATATGGTCTTTAGACCCTTATTCTGAATTATCTTAACGTGCTGGGGTATTATTCCATACTCATCCAGTACACTTTCTGCCAAAACATTCAAATGGGTGGCGTTTTGCCGTTCCATCATAGGTTTAGCCTCCATTTCTATAGTTATCCTGTTCTATAGTTATCCTGGTATAAGCGCGTCAAAGCCTTCCATAACGGGGTCAATGGTTTTTTCCACCGCTACCATTTCCTTCAACCTCCTTAGGTACTTGCCCGCGGTCCAGGTTTTTTCGCGTTTCTCGTAATACTTGGTCATTATGCCTTCAAAAAGATGGGGATACATAAGCTCCCATTTTAGAACCCGCCACTGCTGCTGCTCCAGGGCATTCTCCTGCTGGTACCATGAAAGCATATCTCCTGTAAGGCTTAGGTCCCAACCGCCTCTCTTTTTCATAACCTTCAAAAGGAGCTTCCTTATGTCCCTTATGGGCAGGTCAAGGGTAATGGAGTCAATATCCAGAACGTACAGTTCCCCTGCGTCGGTAAGAAGCAGATTGCCGGCGGCAAAGTCCTGGTGGCACAGGCATCCGGTTTTTTGGGCCTTTTCGGACCACCGGTGGTAGTACGAACCCTCGAACCCGTCAATTGATTCCCGTATCCTTTGCAAAAAGCGCGGGTATTCCTCCAGGATTATCTCCCCAAACTCGTTATGCTCGGCACTACCCGTCTCCAGGGCGTAATAACCCTCCATTTTTTCCATCCTTGCCCTATAGGTGTCTGGGCAGTTCCCAATGTGTACCCTGGGTTTACTATCCTTTGGCGGCACAAAGCCCTCCGAAGCCCTGTGGAACCTTGCCAGTTCCTTAACTATTCTCTTTAGCTGCTCCCGGCTGTTATAGGACGGGTTTACCCCGGATATGGCTTCACTTAAGACAAAACAACTGTTATCGCTTATCACGTATTTCCGGCCGTCGGCGGCGGGAATTATCCGCGGCATGAATATTCCCCTTGATTGCAGGTATTCCACCGCAGCTATTATAAAGTCAAGGGTTTTGTCCGAATTGGAATGCTTTTTCAGTATTTTATATCCCCCCGGAGTCCCTATCCACCACACGCCCTTTTTCTCCTTATAGGATTCGGTACGAATACCGGTGACTTCAATTGGGTATGCGGCCAGTACACCCTTAAGGTCTTCCTTGTAGGCATCCTTCATTTCCCTTCCTCCTTTGACCATGTGTAGTATTTTAGGTTCTTAAATAAAGCAGGACTATATCTAAATAACAGATAGGGGATAGCCCCCTATCTGTTATTCTTCCTCTTCCTCTTCTTCCTCTTCTACCTCCGCCTCGGCGTTCATCCATGTAATCTTCATTGACAGCGACCCTTCAAAGGCATCATCGTCGTATTTTATCTTGTACTCTACTTCCTTGTCATCGGGTATTACCACTGCCTCCCCATTCACCGTAAGCTGGTTTTTCAGAAGTTTTGTGAATGCTTCGCTTAAGAACCCAAGGCACTCCTGTTTCGTGCCCGGATACTCCTCCTTGTACTTCAAAATACATCTCCTTTCCTGATCGGCTACTAGCCGTCCTGTTCTGTAAATATACTATTCAGGTGGAACATAATGTGACTTCCTAATTAGTACTTTTTTCATTTTTCATGTATTCCAGTTGCTCTTTAAGGCCAGTCCTAAGCCCGGTGGATGGCACAAACCCCAGTATCGTCGAAATCTTTTTTATATCCGCCCAGGTATCCCTTACGTCCCCCCTTTGGCTTGGCAAAAACTCCAACCAGGCCTTCCTTCCCGACAGTTCCTCCAAAATCCCTATTACCTCCATAAGAGCCACCGGCTTGCCACTACCCACGTTAAACACGTCGCCGGCCACATCCGCTTCGGCCGCCAGGATGTTTGCCCTTATGATATCTCCCACGTAACTAAAGTCCCGTTTTTGTTTCCCGTCCCCGTATACGGTGATGGGCTTTTCGTCCAGCATACAACCAATAAACCTGCTTATGGCCATGTCCGGCCTCTGGCGCGGTCCGTATACGGTAAAATAACGCAATGCCACGGTGGGCACCCCGTAGTTCTGATGGTACAATAAGCACAGGTGCTCAGCCGCCAGCTTTGTGACGCCGTAGGGTGAATAGGGCCTTGGAATGTGGTCCTCGGTGGTAGGTAAAAGGCCTGTATTCCCATAAACCGAGGAGGTGGAGGCAAACACGAATTTCTTTAGGCTTTGTCCCTTTGCGGCCTCTAAAAGCCACTGGGTGGCAAGAATATTGTTGGACACGTAAGCATCAAACCGCTTTCCCCAACTGTCCCTCACCCC
>JAAYJF010000034.1 GCA_012523075.1 Clostridiales bacterium
AGCGGGTATACAATATTGAAAGCAAAGGTTATAATAAGCGCTATCGTAAGTAACAGTACCGCTTTTTTCAATACCGCTCCTCCTTTCATTTGTTAGCCTCAGCGTATATTTTCTGTAGTTTGGCAAAGCATTATTCAGTAAATAGCAAAACCATGGGGACGGTTCCTGCGGTTTACACTCCTTTATCTGTCATTCTTAAGAAGCGAAGCCCGAAGAATCTTCTTAGGGACAGGTCCTTCGCTGCGCAGGATCCTTCGTTTCACTCAGGATGACAGCTGCTTAGCTCAGGATGACACGCTAGAAGATGTAAAGTCTTTTGCACATTATATGTAGTATGGTATTGTGATAAAATTTGAAGTATAGCTTCAGTTTATTGTGCGAATGTGTTACAGTACCGGTACCGGTGTCTGCAGATGTGTGGTCGGCCGTTGGCCCAAATTTGACATGACGGCGCCTGCATCGGGCACAGGTTTATCTTGGGGGAGGGTTTTTGGTGGACGTACTGATACTTTCCATTGCTGCCGGCGGGGGCCATATGAGGGCCGCCCAGGCGGTTAGGGATTATATGGCAAAGCATAACCGGGATATCGGGGTGGAGATAGTAGACTGGTTCAAATACATAAACCCGGTGGTAGACAAGGTGGTAATAGGCAGCTACATGGGCACCCTCAAGGCAAGCCCCGCCCTGTATGGAAAGCTTTATGACATGGCAGAAAAGGAGGAGAGCCTCTCGGATATCAGCCTTACAATAAACCGGCTGCTGGCACTGCGGATGGAGAGCCTTATTACAAATAAAAAACCTGGGATTGTCCTTTGCACCCACCCCTTTCCGCTGGAGGTGGTGTGTTACCTGAAGAAAAAGAGAAGGCTTGACTTTAGAATAATTTCACTGCTTACGGATTTTTCGCCCCACAGTTTCTGGCTGAGGGAAGGGGTTGATTATTATGTAGTGCCCAACGAAGACCTAATATACGAGATGAAATGGAAGGGTGTGCCAGAGGAAAGGGTTTTACCCTTTGGCATACCCATTGACGAAAGGTTTACCTCGGATTATGACAAGGGCAGTGCCCGGAAAGACCTGGGCCTAAAGAATAAAACTACCCTTCTGCTGATGGGGGGTAGCCTTGGGATGGGGAAGCTGAAGGAGGTTTTTACGGGTCTCTTTCGCAGTTCCCTGGATATACAGCTTATTGCGGTGTGCGGAAACAACAAAAAGCTAAAGGTTTCCCTGGAGGCAGTGGCCTCATCCAGCCCTGGGCGAGCCGTTGTATTCGGATACACCGATGAGGTCCCCCGCCTAATGGCGGCCTCCGACCTGCTTGTAACCAAGCCGGGGGGACTTACGGTAAGCGAAGCCATGACAATGGGGCTGCCCATTGCCATAATTTCGCCCATCCCCGGCCAGGAAAGGCAGAACGCGCGGTATCTAATAAACAGTGGCATGGCAGTGGAGTTTAAGAGGGGCGATTACCTGGAGGGTATGATATCCCAGCTGATGGCAAACCCGATCAGGCTGTCCCATATGAGGGAAATTGCGGCGCTGAAGGCAAAGCCGGGGGCTACCGGCGACCTGTGCCGTTTCATCGCCTCCCTGCTCTAGCAAAAAGGGACAGGGGACGGTTCTTTGTCCCTTTTTGTCCTACTGCCCCAGCACCAGAATGGTGTCCACGTAGGGGTCCTGGGTGCCCTGCAACATGCACTTCTCCTTCTTTAAAAGCTGGGCGTGTTCCACAATTTCTTCTGTTATCATCTCCCCGGGGGTTACCAGCGGGATACCCGGCGGGTACACCATTATGCTCTCGCCGCTGACGCAGCCCGCCGCTTCCTCCAGCCGGACAGGCTTTTTGCTGCTGTAATAGGCATCTCTGGGCGACACCACTACCTCGGGGTTTTTTAGCATACCCCGGGTTATTTCCTTAACGTTTCCGTTACGGTAGCATTTGGCAAGGTCCTTAAGAGCATCCACAAGGGTGCCTATAGATTCTTTAGTATCTCCCACCGCGGTTATCGCCAATATATTGTACATATCCGCCAACTCCACCTGGATGTTGTATTCCTTCCTTAAAAGCTTCTCGGCTTCATAGCCCGAAAGTCCCAGTTCCCTTACATTAACACCCAGCTTGGTATCGTCGTAATCAAATACCCCCGGATCGCCCACCAGTTCCCTCCCGAAGGCGTAAAGACCGTCCACCGTGTTTAGCTCCTCGTTAGCCTCCCGCACTATCGACAGCAGTCTACCCAGTATTTCCTCGCCCCGGGTGGCCAACTGTTTTCGGGCGATATCCAGCGATGTCATCAATAGGTACGAAGCGCTGGTGGTCTGGGTCAGATTGAGTGTCGTTTTCATATATTTTGAATCTAGCATATCACCCCTCATTAAAAGCATGGAGCTCTGGGTGAGGGAGCCCCCCGTCTTGTGGGTGCTGGACGCGCTGGCGTCTGCCCCCAGTTCCATAGCGCTTGCCGGCAGCTGCCGGTGAAAATTGAAATGGGCTCCGTGGGCCTCATCGGCCAGCACCGCCATGCCGTGTCGGTGGGCAACTTCCACTATGGCAGCAAGGTCGGAAACCGCCCCGTAATAAGTGGGGTGAATAACAAACACCGCCCTGGCATCGGGGTGGCTTTCTATTGTCTCCTTTACGTTGTCCACGGTCATACCCATCGCTATTCCCAAATCGTCGTTTATCTCCGGTTGGATGTATATAGGCACCGCCCCGCTTAATATCATTCCGGCGATGGCCGATTTGTGCGCATTCCGGGGCAGTATAATCTTTTCTCCCGGCCTGCAGGCCGCCATAATCATGGCCTGCACCCCGGAGGTGGTTCCGTTTACCAGGAAGAAAGCCTTTTCTGCGCCATAGGCCCTGGCAGCAAGCTCTTCCGCCTCCCTAATCACGCCTATGGGATTGCTTATATTGTCAAGGCACTCCATGGCATTTACATCAATTTCGAGCACCTTCTTGCCTACATAACCGGCTAGTTCGGACAGCCCCGCACCGTGCTTATGGCCAGGCACATCAAAGGGTGTCACATTCCTCGAATGGTAATCCTTCAACGCCTCGAACAGGGGCGCTCTTCTTTGCTCTTTGTCCGGCATATATACCCCCCTTGTCTTCTATAATAATCATCCATTTAACTATGGGCTGGTCTATATATAAAGCGTTAATAATATTACATTACTTGTCATTTAAGAGGGCGAAGCCCGAAGAAGCCTCTTAGAGGCAGACATAAGGTCCTTCGCTACGCAAGATCCTTCGCTTCGCTCAGGATGACAAGCGCTTTGCTTAGGATGACACGCTATAAGATGTAAAGTCTTTATCGCGTTATATATACAACGCACTAACAGTATTACATTCCTTTATCGGATAAAAAGTACTAATACATTACAACACAAAAAGTTCTTCAATGCAACATCTTTTTTGCAAAATAATAAATCGTCCGGTAGCGTAATGATTAATGGTCCACCACCACCTTCAAACAAGGTACGTGTCCCTTTGTTTGAACTAAAAAAGCCGTGTACAGCCTGTTTTGATAAAGCTGCATACGGCTTGGGGTACGACCTAGGTCAAAAAGGGACAAAGAACCGTCCCCTGTCCCTTATTTGAAGGTTTCGGCAAGCTTTGTGCCGGACTGCTTTATCAGTTCCAATACCTTGAACCGGACCCTTACCTGGACTTCCTCCATTTCATCAACGCTATACAGGACATCCGGCCCCTCCCCGTCCAGCATCTCCTCAATTCGCTGCTGATCCTTGGCCAGTGCCACCGAGCTTTTGGTATCCACAAAACAAAGGGGCGGGAACATCACACACCACCAGTTGGCTCCCTTTCCGTCCCCCAGCACTATCCTAAGAGCATTGTAACTGCCGGCGGGAAGCACAAGGCTGCCGTAGGACCTGGTGGGAAAAAGAAATTGGCCCACCTCCCCCCGGGCGCCGTATTCCATATTCCCGTTCATAACCTCCTGCCCGGCTATTGTTTCTATGTATTCCATATTGCCTCGCAAAAACTCGATAATTTCCTCTTTGGTTTCCATGCCCGAAACCACTCCGCCTATCTCACTTACTATCCTGTCCCTGACTTTAAGCTTAAGCGCCTGGTCTTCAGGGGAATCGCTGTTGGCGATTATGTGGAACCGTAGCAGAGCGTCGGTAACGGGCATGCTGTCGCCGCCGCGGGCAGCAAATGCGTACACACTGCACACAGCCAATGCCAGTATAAGTATATATACCATGGGTTTTCTCATTTTATCACCTTCATCGAGATTTCTTAGTTCTATATATAAAGCGTTAATAATATTACATTTCTTTACTTGTCACTTAAGAGGGCGAAGCCTGAAGAATCCGACACGCCTTATGTCGTTCTGAGGACGAAATCCGAAGAATCTTCTCGGAGGCAGACATAAGGCCCTTCGCTGCGCAAGATCCTTCGCTACGCTCAGGATGACAGCTGTGTAAAGTCTTTATCACGTTATATATAGTATTTACATGTATGGCATTATTTAAACCATTATTTGATAATGCCCACCCTTCTTACCTTTGCATTGGCGGCTATGTGCACCTTCATCCTGGTAAACTCCTCAGTCCAGTTATCCTTTACGTCATCCCATATATCCGGGTGAAATTTCCTTATATAGTCCCCTATGTCCCATATATCCACGCCGAATACATGCTGCATCTTGTTCATAACCGCTCTGCACTGCGCCACCATATCCCGGTTAACCGCCGCTTCCACCTCCCGAATAAAGCTCTGCTCCATTACATCCCGGTGCACTTCCAGTATATGCCCTTCTATATTGCCCTCGGCTTCCAGCTTTATATCAAGGTGAATATCGCCGAACTCATCCCTCCATACCTTCATCCGCCTTTTAAGCTCAGTAAGCTCAAAGGGCACCAGAATCCCGCTTATGTCAACCGATATTACATCCTCACCCGCCGTGTTGTCAACCCACTGGGCCGCCCGGGTTTCGATCTCCCCCAGCCATCCCCTCAGTTTATAATCCTTTACTATACCGGTCCCCGCAATCTTGAGTTCATTCTCCCCGACAAGCATCCGGGGAATTGGAGCACCGCCCACCTCCCGGATGCTGGTTGCAATCTGGCCCAGGTCCTTGCTGTGAAACCGCCCGGTTCTTCGCTGCTCTACTATCTGCTCGATGTAATTGCCAATAATGGGCTCCACCAGCGGCTTTATAAAAAGGGCGTCCTTTGCACTGCCCTTAACCACCATCAAATCCACATCCCTTGCAATCTCATGGTCCCGCTCCAGTTCGTCCAGCACCTCAAGGAAAAGCTTCTCATCGGAAACCAATTCCTCACCGACAAGTATGGCCTTTATGTGACCTAAGAATATATTGCCCAACAACCGTGTATTAAACTGTCTCATTGCTTCGAAGATAGTGGGCCCCACCGTGGACACGGCAGCTTTAGGCTCTTCCGGCACTATGGCCCCCTCACCCTTTAAAAGGCCCACGTTTGGAAACACTATGCTTACCACTATCCGATTCCGGGGGCTGGCCCCCGGCTGCTGCACGCCCTCTGGCCCTTCGTCTCCCTCTTCATCCTGCCCGTCCTGACCGGGCTCGAATTTGTCAATGCCCAGCGCAAGCACAAATATCCTGTCGTTTATCTCTACCCTGTCCCAGCACCCGGTCACGGAAAATACCAGGGTAACGATAAGTAAAGCGTTAAGTGCCCTTTTTAGGATACTTTTCATGCCCCTTCCCCCTTTCATCGCCCATGCCCCGCACCCTGGCCACTATGAATATAAACACCGGCAGTATAAAGCACAGGGGCACTCCCATATATACGGAGAAAGCATCCAGGTAGCTGTATACTTGGGATATGTTGCCGGGCACCAGCGCAAGGAAGTATATCAAAAAGGCAAGGGGCAAAACAATAAAAGAATGCTCCTTTAAGCCCAAAAGCCGGCTTAACAGGATGACCGCCGCAAAGAAAAATACCGCCAGTGTTGTATATACCGCCACTACCCATATGGCCATCATTACACCGTGGACATTTTCTATAAAGGCCCCGGGTACCGTTATCACCCTGTACATGGAAAAGGCCGGCCATATAATGCGCTGGACCCCAACCATCCCGAAAGTGGCCATTGTCGCTATCACCACCAGCGTGTACATAAACGTAACCGCTGCCAGGGACGTAACCATTGCCTTTGTCGCATCCCTCGGCCTCGCCATGAAAGGATGGAATAGAAGCAGCGTTTCAAAGCCCAGGAAACTGGTCACCGTTGTCCCGATGCCGGTCAAAAACTTAAGCGGCGGCGTCCTCATAAAGGGAAGGAGGTTTGTTAGGTCCATTTGGGGTATCACCGGGAGCAGAAACAAAAAGGTAGGAATAACGAACACCGGCACCAGCATCTCCCCCATCCGGCCTATGGTGGCTATGTCTTGCCTGACCAGGTATGCACAGGCAAGCAGTATGGTAATCACCAGGGCCTCGGTGGGGGTGCGGTCTAACAGGAACTGCTTAGTAACCTCCGCCAGCACCCGGGCTTCGAAGGCGCAGAATATTACAAAGTATACGAATAAACCCAGTAAGAAAATTAAACCCAGCGGTTTTGTTATTACATCACCGGCGTACTCCACCACCGTCTTTCCGGGGAACAAAAGCCCCAGCTTTGATATGATAACCGATGTAATTATTACTATGACACCCCCCGCCGGTACCAGCAGCCAACCGTCAGGGCCTGCCGCCTCGGTGACAGTCCTTGGAAGGGACATTATTCCTATGCCAATCAAGAGTGAGATCATTATCGCCATAAGCTGGTTTGAAGTAATCTTTTCCTGGTTATCCATCGGTGTCCCGTCCTCCCCCCGGCCCTCCGCCGTTTTTTATACCATCTTTGCCACCGTTACCGCCTCTGCCGCTGTTTTCATCTCCGCCACCGGCCTTTTCTCTACAGGCTTTATCCTTCCTGTTCCCGGCGCTATGCTCGCCTTCGCCGGTCCCCAGCCCTTCGCCGTCCCCAGCCTTACCGCCCTTTTCGCTGGCCCCAGGGCTCCCATCCTTATTGTCTTTTTCTCCATCCCCGCCACTTCCAGCCTTACCTCCCTTTTGACCGACCCCGGCGCTTCCCCCACTAAAGGGCCCAATTGCTTCCTTGTTCCTAATCCGTATCATGTTCGCCCCCGCCAGGGTTTTGGGCCGCCTGTGCATTGTTATTAGCGGCACCCTAATGAAGGAATCCTCCAGTTCATAATAGGTATTGCCTACGAGGGGAGAGAGGTATGGAATGCCGAAGCTCTTAAGGGAGCACAGGTGCACCAGTATAATAAGAAGACCCAGCATAAGGCCGTATAGCCCGAGCACGGCAGAAAATATAATCAAAGCAAACCGTAAAATCCTGAGAGATATTCCTATACTGTAGGAGGAAAGGGCAAAGGACGAAATGGCAGTTATGGCCACCACTATTACCATTATGGGGCTTACCAATCCAGCCTGCACCGCCGCCTGGCCTATGACAAGGCCCCCTACTATGCCTATGGTCTGCCCTATGGGCCCCGGCAGGCGTACCCCGGCTTCCCTTAGCAGCTCCAGCGTCAGTTCCATTATTACCGCCTCCAAAAATGCTGGGAAGGGTACCCCTATACGGGTGCCGGCAATATAAAGGGCAAGGTCACTGGGCATAAGTCCGGGGTGGTAGGAGGTTATGGCTATGTATCCCGCGGGCAGCACCAGGGATATCAGGGCGGAAACATACCTTAGTATTCTTATGAAGCTGCCGATAAACCACCTTTCGTAGTAATCCTCCGCCGACTGGAACAGTATGTTTAAGGTTACCGGTACCAGCAGTACAAAGGGAGTGTTGTCGGTTATTATAGCCACCCTTCCCTCCAAAAGCGCAGCGGCAACCCTGTCCGGCCTCTCGGTGTTCTGTACCTGGGGAAAGGGCGAATGCCAGGAGTCCTCTATGAATTCCTCAAGATAACCGCTTTCCAGCACCGCGTCTATGTTGATGCTTTCCAGCCTATTTTCCACCTGTTCCAGTACATTTTTGTCCACAATGTTGTCCATATAGGCAATGGCAATATCGGTCCTTGTGCGGACACCCACCTTTATCTGCTTTATTTTCAGGTTGGGGTCCCTAAGTCTTCTCCTTAAAAGGGCGGTGTTAACCCTCATTGTCTCGGTGAATCCGTCCCTTGAGCCCCGTATAACCACTTCGGTCTGGGGCTCCTGCACCCCCCGGCTGGGCCACCCCTTGGAACCAATAACCAGCACCTTTTTAAAACCGTCCACCAAAACGAGGGAATCGCCGGACAGGAGGGATATCATCGATTTATCGATGTATTCCTCCTCCTTTACCTCACCGGTGGTCAGGGCACTCCTTAGCGCAAGGCTGAAAACGTCCCCGGTAAGGATGCCGGGGCTTAAGTTGGCCTGCCTTGCCTGCAGCATGAGAGAATTAAGCACCTCCTGGTCTATCATGTCCCTGTCTATAAGCCCGTCAACATAGACAAGGACAAAGCGGAACTGCTGCCTGTTCCCTACCCTGAACTCCCGATATACGATGTCGTCACAGTCTTCCAGTTTGTCCTTTAGGTACCTTAAGTTTTTATCCAGCGAGGAGGAAGCCTTATCCTTCCCTCCCTCCAGTTCCGGCTTTTTCTTTTGTTTTTTTGCGGTAAGCATGCCTAGAAACCCCATTTCAGGCCTCCTAGAAGATTAATACAAGAATATATAGTCCGGCAGCGAATACAAACAAAAATAGCCCCGTCAACTTGGCCGCGATTTTTTCCCTCTTAAGGCCCTTTTTACCGTAGCTTTCCCCATCCACAAAATAACAAAAAACGCCTATGCCCATGCCAAGCAGCATAGTGTATATGTTGTAAAGCGCCTTGGTATCCCGCCAGATGTCTTTGAAAACCCCTCCGATAAACTCCATAGGTACGGCTACCTCCATAATTGTCGTTATAAGGAATGTCCCTTCTATGGTCAGGGGACACCCCTTTAATACAATAACAACCAGCCACTAACCACTAATTATAATGTTTGCACTTCACCGCCGGGTTATTCAAAAATGTGGCAAAAGAAAAAACGGCTTGCGCCGTTTATCCTATTCTCTCCAGGTACTGCCTAGCAAGCAACAAATCCCTCTCCTTGTCCACGTCGTTGCCTACCTCGGGGTAGGGCGAAATTATTGCCGCAAGCTTAATATCCAGTATCGTGGACAGCCGCTCTTCCACCCCGGCTATGGTGAGGTTGCCCGCCATAAATCGGAACGCAAAGTCCCAGCCCAGCACACTGCACATCTTCCAGGGCTTTTTCCTGTATTCCACCAGCCGCCTTGCAATAGCTGCCGACTTTTCCACCACCCGCGGGTTAACATAAAACATGTTGCCGCCGGTAAAGGTACCGTCCTTCAGCTTGGCATAGGTCCTCCTGGTGTCCGGGAACCTTCGCTCATTATCCGCCTTGCTCACTATAGGATAGCACAGGTCCGCCCCGGTCGCTTCGCTTTTTTCTATAAAGTGGTCCACCGCCTCGGGGGTGAGGTAGGGAATATCGCAGGTAAGCACCAGCACCCTCGGGTCCTCTTTGAAGAGTTCTATACCTATCATGGTATTGTCGATAAGGTCCTCCACGCCCTCCACTATGTAAGAGACCCTGTCTCCCAGGCATGGCCCCAGCTGGTCCGCCGGGCCCACCACCGCGATATTGTCTGTGAGATAGCTCCCGTCAAGGGCAGCCACAACGTATTCAATCATAACCCTGTCCTTTATCCTGGCCAGGGCCTTTGTATATCCGCCGGACAAGTCTTTATTCTTATCCCCTGAAAGAATTATCGCATTAACCATCTACTCACCCTCTTTTGTTGGCACAGTTTTAGTTACAATTACCTCTTTATAGGATTCCATAAAAATTTTTGCCGCCTCTTTCGCCTTCCTGCCGTCCCCGAAGAGCCCCACAACGGTGGGCCCGCTACCGGACATTACCGTACCCAAAGCTCCCCGTTCCAACATGCGGCTTTTTATTTCAGAAATCTCGGTATGCTTTGAGACCGTCACCTCTTCAAGTACGTTTACCATCCCTTCGGCTATTCTTTCCCTGTCCCTCGCTTCGAGGGCTGCAATCATACCGGCATTATCCGGCCTTTTGGTAATGGACGACAGGTCAAGATTCCGATAAGCCCAGGCTGTGGAAACCGAAACCGGCGGCTTTACAAGGAGAATATCAAGGACAGCAGCGGAGACAATGGGAGTGAGAACCTCTCCCTTCCCCCGGGCAAGGGCGGTACCTCCCATTATACAAAAGGGTACGTCGGCGCCAAGGTCTGCTCCAAGGCGCATCATTTCGCGCAGGTCCAGGTTAAGCCCGAGAAGACGGTTAAGGCCTAGAATGACCGCCGCTGCGTCGGCGCTACCGCCGCCAAGCCCGGCGGCTGTCGGTATGTTCTTCTCGATAAACACCGTTACTGGTCGGTCTATACCGTACCTCTTCCTGATAAGCTGTGCCGCCCGGTAGGCTATATTGGCCTCCCCGTCCGGTACATAGCGACTGTCGCTTTCCACCAGGATGGGACCGCTTCCATCGCCGGTACCTATACTCACCCGGTCGGCAATGTCTATCTGCTGCATCACCATCTCCACCGAGTGATATCCGTCCCTTAGCCGTGCCTTCACGTCCAGCGTTAGATTTATTTTTGCCCGGGCTTTAAGCTGAGTTTCCGCCATGGTCTTCCCCCTTTAGGGAGTACGTGTTCTCTATATAGATAATTATATACCGGGCGGCGAGATTCTCCAATACCACCCTGGCAATTTATTCACTTGCCTGCGCTTTTTTGAAGCAATTCCTTATGTCTTGGTTTTGCCTGCATTATAGCCGCAGCCCTCTCAATGGTATCCAAAACCGGCTGTAGGTCTTCATAGAAAATCGCAATAAGGTCACCGGGCCGGGCATTCCTCATGGCCATCCAAAGGGCCTTTGTCTCATCGTATTCCAGTATAATCTTATCCCGGGGGAAACCTTCCCGTATAAGACCCTCCATCATGTATCCGGCGGTCTCACCGACTTTCCTGCCCCTTAGGTCCTTATCCTCCTTTATGTATACCTTGTCAAATATTCCAGCGCATATGGACCCCACCTCTATCATGTCCCGCTCAAGCCGGTCTCCTGGCACTCCTATTATTCCTATCAGCCTTTCGGCCCCTAGCGTGGCCAGGGCCTCACCCACCACCCTGTAGCCGGCGGGGTTGTGCCCGTAGTCCACCAGCACCCTGAAGCTGCCCACGTTGTATATGTTGAACCGACCGGGATTGTTCTGATGGTCGTTGTGGAAGGTTTTAAGACCGGTTACTATATCGCCCACCGGTACGTTAAGGGCATAGGCACCGCCAATGACCGCAAGGACGTTTTCCACGTTGTGCTTAAGCCTGCCGCCCATTGTGCAGGGAGGATCATCCACCCCTATCACCGGGTAGTACTTGCCGTTTTTGGCGATTAATATTGTACCGTCCTTTACAAACACCGCCGTCCTTCCATTATTTATATGCTTGAGAATTAGCATATTGTCATCTCTTTGTGAAAAATATATAATATCGCTCTTTACCCGTCCTGCCACCTCCGCCGTCATGGCATCGTCGGCGTTTAAGACGGCATAACCGTTGTATTTTACTGCCTCCACCACCAGGCTCTTGACATAGGCCAGGTCGGACAGGGTCTCAATTCCGTCAATGCCAAGGTGATCGTTTGTTATGTTGGTGATAATCCCCACGTCCGCAAGGTCATAGCCAAGACCGGAGCGTACCATTCCTCCCCGGGCGGTTTCCAGCACCGCTATGTCCACCGTCCTGTCCGCCAGCACGGTACGGGCGCTTGAAGGGCCGGTGGTATCACCGCCAAGGATGCATTTATGGTTTATATATATCCCGCCGGTGGTGGTACAGCCCACATTGTACCCGCTTATGGACAATATGGAGGACAGCAGCCTGGCTGTGGTTGTCTTTCCATTGGTACCCGTTATCGATACTATCGGTATGGAGTACTGGCTGCCCCGGGGAAAGAGCATGTCCACTATGGCCCGGGCGGCGTTCCTAGCCTTGCCGCGGCTTGGGTAGTGGTGCATCCTTATACCGGGTGCCGCGTTTACCTCTATTATTGCTCCCCCGGTGGATTTTAGGGGTTTGGAAATATCGGTGGTGGTAATATCCACCCCCGCCACGTCAAGGCCTATAATGCCGGCGGCCCGTACCGCCATCATGGATACCTGGGGATGTATCCTGTCGGTCCTGTCCACCGCCTTGCCGCCGGTGGACAGGTTACAGTTCTCCCGCA
>JAAYJF010000066.1 GCA_012523075.1 Clostridiales bacterium
CTATTCCGAAACATATTTCAACCTAAATTACCACAAAGCTAGTGTTTTTCAGCATTAAATATGGATTGGCTTATTTTCGCTTTTAAAATATAATAGTCTTAGATACATATCATACATTTAGAATTTTTACATATCCTAGCATGTCATCCTGAGCAAAGCGAAGGACCTTACGATAACGAAGGATATATCTCCAGCAAGATTCTTTAGGCTTCGCCCTCTTAAATGACAAATAAAATAATGCGTTGTATATAAACGATACAAATTAACTATTTAGCTTATGAAAGGCAAAGGTGATAACATGAAAATAGGAATACCCAGGACCCTTACCTATTACGCCTATCTGCCCCTTTGGAAAGCCTTTTTCGAGGCCCTGGGCTGTGAGGTGGTTGTCTCGGACAAAACGTCAAAGGGTATCCTGGACAAGGGAGTTGAATATGCGGTCAATGACGCCTGCATACCTATTAAGCTCTTTCACGGACACGTGTACAACCTTAAGGAAAGGGCAGACTTCATATTGGTACCCCGCCTTTTAAACCTGACCGGTGAAAAGGCAGTTACATACTGCCCCAAGTTTCTGGGCCTTGCGGATATGGTGAGGGCTTCAATGCCCGGCCTCCCGCCTCTTTTGGATTTCCGAATAGACCTCCGGGAAAAACGAAAAGAAAGGCTCCGGGAATACCAGCGGATAGCAGCTTTACTGGGAGTAAGCACCTCCAGGGTTGATAGGGCTTTTCGCAGGGCACTAAGTAAGATGTCCCGCTACCGGAGAGACCTATTGGGCAAAGAGAGAGCGGAGGAGGTGCTAGGGATGCTCACCGAAGATACCCGCGCCGTGAACCTTCCCCCGCAGCCCTTAACACTGGCAGTGGTGGGCTATCCCTATCTTCTGTACGACAGCTTTGTAAACACCGGACTTGTTTCCAAACTGCATAAAATGGGTGTCCGGATACTAACTCCAGAGATGGTACCGGAAAGGGCCCTTGAACGAAAAGCAAAAAGACTGCCTAAAAACCTTTTCTGGACCTTTAGTAACCAAGTGGTAAGGGGTGCAATATATTATATAGATGACGGCGGAGTGGACGGAATAATACACGTTACCGCCTTTGGTTGCGGCCCCGATGCCATGGTGGGAAAACTTATTGAGCTAGAGGCCAAACAAAAGGCAGTTCCAAATATCTGCATATCCCTGGACGAACACACCGGCGAGGCCGGTGTCCTGACAAGACTTGAAGCCTTTGTGGATATACTTAAATACCGGAGGGATAAACAGTGAATATCACCTTTCCCCATATGGGCTCTTCTCCCATTGCTTTCAGAATAATGATAGAAAAGCTGGGCCACCGGGCGGTGATGCCCTTAAGACCCAGCGAAAAAACCCTTTCCCTGGGCTCCCATTATGCGCCGGAGTTTGCTTGCATACCCTTCAAGATTCTGTTGGGAACCTATCTGGAATCAATAGAACGAGGAGCCGAAATGATAATAACCTCAGGGGGCATGGGCCCGTGCAGGGCCGGGTACTACGGGGTGCTACACGAAAAGATACTCAAAGACCTGGGCTATGACGTTGATTTTGTAGTGTTGGAGCCCCCGCAAAGAAAAGCCGTGGATTTTATTAAAAAGCTTGCAAA